>CAITUY010000057.1 GCA_903895695.1 uncultured bacterium | reverse complement strand
CTCTTGTTCCGACGCCGAGACCTCAACCCTGCGCGTAGGCTTCATGCCCAGAGTAGAACAAATAAGCCCGCGCATGTCCCGCCTTTTCTTCTATCCCGCTCTCCTCTCGCTTCTTATGCCTCCAGCCGCATCCGCCCTACCGCCGTGTTGACGCGTGGTAGGAACAACTATAGACTATGGAATCTAAGGGGGGGCTATGAATCACCAGCATAGACACAAACATCCGAAAGGTGACGGGCTGATACGCATCGCCTTGTGGCAGTTTCTGACGTTCTCCATCATGGTCCTGCTCATCTGGGCGAACGAGATGCTGGATCTGGCGTCTTTGTGGTTCGGGGCGCCCCCGGGCAACCCGGACGTGTTCCGCGGGTGTGTGCTGACGATTGCCGTCATCGTGGTGGCTATCGTCGCCATCGGCCATGCTTACGTGCAGCAGAAGCGCATCATCACTGGCCTGCTCACCGTGTGCTCGCAATGCCACAAGATCCGCGTCGACGAGAAGCTGTGGGAGCGCGTCGACGACTACATTACGGAGCATTCCCTCGCCCTGATCAGCCACGGTCTGTGTCCGCACTGCTACGAGCAGATGAAGGATGAAGTTGAGGCGATCGGACGGCCCAATGGCGCCAACCCGGTGAAAAAATAGTGCTGACTAGACGCCGGCCTTTGCCTCGTCCACCAGTTTCATGAAACGGCGTCCGTACTCCACGTAGTTGGCGTACTTGATGGCTTCCGGCGTCTGGATCGAGGCGTCATGATAGACGACCGCCAAGTGCGGCTCGATCGAGAATCCGCCGTCATAGCCGCGTTTCAACAGGTCGGCCACGATGCGGCGCACGTCGCCGTCGCCTTCGCCCGGAAACATGAAGATGCTCTTTTTCGCGTCGGCGTCCCAGCGACCGTCCTTGATGTGGACGTAGGCCACGTACTCGCGGACCTTGGCATAGAACTCCCACGCGGACTGCATGGGACGCCGCGCGGGTTTGGCGCGCTCAACGGTGAAGACCGGGTTCCCGGTATCGAAGACTAGTTTCAGTCCGGGAACGTTTTCGAGCATGCGGAGCGTGTGTTGCCAGGACATGCCGCCGTAGTTCATGCAGTTCTCATGCACGGGCGTGATGCCGGCGTCGGAGAACCGTTTGACCAGTTCCCGCAGGCGGCGAAATCGCTCCTGCTCCATCTGGTCGTCAGCATCGGACTCATCCGCGTTCTTGCGCACGGCGAAGCTCATGATGCGCACAAGCCTGGTGCCGAGGCGCTGCATGCGCGGGATGGCCCGCTGCGTCTCGGCCAGCGACGAGTCGAACGGCTCGTCGATCTTCTTGCCCCAGTTGGCGATGGCCGAACCGAAACAGTTGATCGTCACGCCGGCGGCCTGCAGCTTGGCGAACACGACGTCGAATTCGGCATCAGAGATGTCGTGGATCTGCTTCCCGCCCACGTTGCGGGACTCGATGTTGGTCCATCCGAGCTCGCGCGTGGCGCGGATCTGGCCGTCGATGTCCGTGGCGGCTTCGTCGGCAAAGCCGGTCAGGTACATATCTGCCTCTTGAGGTAATCGAAGCTGATCTTCAGCGAATCGAACGGGTTGCCGGGGCAGGTATCCTGCTCCACGATGAACCACTTGCAGCCGGACTGCTCGGCGGTCTTCACAATCGCCTTCCAGTTGAGGTTGCCGCTGCCGATCTCCGTGAACGTGTGGCTGTTTTCCGCCGTCACGCCATAGTCCTTCATGTGCAGCAGGGGCAGGCGCCCTGCCAGCTTGCGGCACCAGTCTTCGGGGTTGCCGCCGCCGTACTGGACCCAGAAGGTGTCGGGTTCGCCCTGCAGGTAGGCGGGGTTGGTTTCCTCATACAGCACGTCCAGCATCACTCGGCCGTCGAACTTGCGGAACTCGATGTTGTGGTTGTGGTAGGTCAACACCTGGCCGGCCTCAGCAATGATCTTGCCCGAGGCGTTCAGTCGTTTGGCCAGATCCTTCACGTCGGCGAGGGTCTCAAGTTTGACGCCCCCAGGGTAGGGATAGGCCGTGTAGCGGCACTCGAGCTTGCGCAGGCGTTCGACAACCTTGGCCGGCTCGGTGAGGATGTTACCCTCGTGCGTGGCGCAGCAGACCAAACCCTCGGCCTTGAGCATCACCATGATTTCCGCTTCGGGGATGGGCCCCACTCCGCTGATCTGGACGGCCTGATAGCCGATGGCGCGGATCTTCTTGAGCGTCTGGGCCAGGTCCGGCGCGGTCCTGCAGTAGTCACGAACGGTATAGAGTTGGGCAGCGACCTGGGCAATTTTCATGGTGTCCTTCCTTTGCGCGGGCAATGCCCGCGACCTCCGACCGTCCCGAAATAGGCTCTCAGAGGGTAGGGCCGGCTCTTCGAGCCGGCCGCGGATGCCTCGGAGAGGCATCCCTACCTGGATGAGGCCAGTCCATCGCGCGACGATCAGCAAACCCTAAACGCTATCAGCGCCCGCCGTCGGAAGTCAACCCCATCCTCAGATACGGCAGGATGTCCTTCTCGACGGTGCGGTTGAGTTCGAACAGGACGAACCCGCCCGCGCCTTCGCGCCGCAAGGCCGCGATCTGGTCGATCGTGTCCGCGGCACTCAACCGGCTTTCCGTGGCCGTGACGCCGATGCCGGGGTAGAGGCGCCCGCGAACGCCCGGGTAGGCCGTCTGCTTGCCATACCACTCGACGGCCTTTCCTGCGTTTTCGGAATAATTCATGGGGCAGGCGAAGTCGAGTAATCCGCCGCGCAGCCATTCGCCCCAGTCCTGGGCGATGGAATCGCGGCAACCGGGGTAGCCGGGGTAAACAGCGGCCGACAACTTCAGGGCCGGGTCAACGCGACGCAGCGTGTCCCGGGCCGCGGCAACGAACGTGGTGATCCGGCTGCGGCGCCAGTCGCGGTAGGCGGCCGCCAGGGGCCCCGTGCGTACGTCGGCGGGCCAGCGCCGCGGCGTCAGGCCCGTGTCGCGCGCGAACCGTTCGCGGCAACCCCGGCAGTAACAGTAGTCGCCGGACTTGTAGCGGACAAAGTCCAGGTGAATGCCGGCCACGCCGTAGCGCGAGGCCAAGTCACGGATGGCGTTCAGTTCGTAGGCGCGATTTTCCGGGTGCGACGGACAGAGCCAGTCGAGTGGCGCGCCTGAAGCCGACACCTGCAGCCGGCCGGCCTTGCGCCAGGCCGCGATCTGCGCCGCGGGCTCGCCCTCCACGTTCCAAAGAATCACCCAGGCATGCACGTCGATATGCCGCCGCTGGCCAGCCTCGACGGCGGCCGCCAGTTGGTCGCCGAGCTGGGCAACAAAAGGACTCTCCGGGATCAGGCGGTTGTGGTACAACGCCACGGCAGGCTTTTGAACGTTAGGAAAAACGGCCGTGAAGCCGTTGCGGGCCAGAACGGAGCACGTCTCGTCCCAATTTCCCGGATAGAGGCCCAGCCCCGAATGGTTCCACACACCCCTGAATTCGGGGGTGCGGGACGCCTGCGATCGGGCGTAGGCTTCGGTCAGCGCCGCCTCCAGGAGGCAACCCGTGCCCAGTGTGCGGGGGTATTCCACGCCGCGGAACGAACGCAGCATGTCGTCCTGCAGGCTCTCGGCCTGGACCAGCAGGGACTGAACCCGGGCATCGCCCGAAAGCGCCCCCAACCGCCGTACGGCGTCCGACGTGTCGTGAAATCGCCCCATCGTTCCAGCGGAGCGAACCGCATGGGCGGCCGCCGCCTGCCACAACACCGGGTCGCAGGACCCCAGGATCGCCACAAGCATCTGTTTCTTGGTCGCCACGTCGCCTTCCAGCAGGATGTGGGTCATCCAGAATCCGCGGTCCGACGCAAGCCAGGCCGGCTCAGGGAGAAGCTTCCCCGTCGAGGATTCCCAAGAAGCGATGACACGGGCCGACGGCGATGCCGGGAAGACCGGGCGCATGATTCGTGACTCCTGCGTTATCCGTGGCGGGCAGCCCTCGGGCGCGGACGCGAAGAAACGAAAGGCCGCCCATTGACCCGGTGCGGCGGCCGTCCGGATGGGTCCCAACTGGAGCCCCATGAGGCTGGCCAGCGAGGCGCTGGACGAGTAGAACACGACCAGCTTTCCGCCATGTCCCACGAACCGGCGCAGTGCCATCATCTCACGGAAGCCCGGATCGGGGTTGTAGGCCAGGATCGCAAGGCGCGCGCCATCGAGTCGACCGGCCACCACGTCGTCGTCGCTGGCCGGTGTAACCGGGAGTCCGGCTTCCTTCAGCCAGTCCGCCAGCCGCGTGGCGACCTTGTCTGCGTAATTGCGCTCGGCATCGTTGGGGGCCGAGGAGGTGGCCCGCACCACCACGACGGGGGCGGCAACGACGGCAGGCGGAGGAAGCCCGGGTTCCAACGGCCGGTGGACCAGGGGCGCGGGCGGCGGGGCGGGGGAAGGATGCGACCAGCAGCCAGCGAGGGCGAGCACACCGGCCGCTGCGGTCGCCACCAAGGTCCATTTCGCGATCGCCATGCGCATGGGCAGAAGGTAGGGACTGCGACTGTTGTCAGTCAACTCCCAACACCAGATCTCGATTCGAAAACCCGTTGACGATGCCGGTCGCCTCCAGTACGTTCCGAGGCAGATAATGTAGTTGTTGGATCGGGAGTTAGCCGAATGTCCCTGACGTTTGAGTGGGATCAGAAGAAGGCCGGGTCGAACATCCGAAAACACGAGATTTCATTCGAGGAGGCGAGCACCGTATTCGGTGACACGCTCTCGCGCACGATTCCCGATCCATTGCATTCATCACTTCGTGAAGAGCGGTTTGTGACAGTGGGGACAAGTAGCCGCGGAATTCTGACGATTGTGGTACATTGCGACCGAGGCCAAAATATCAGGATCATCAGTGCCCGGCAGGCGACGCGCCGGGAAAGACGGGACTATGAGAACAGCTAGAACAAATGGCGATGCGGACACGAAGCCGGAGTACGATTTCTCGCGTGGCGTTCGGGGAAAATACGCCAAAGCTTATGCCAAAGGAACCAACATCGTCCTCCTCGATCCCGAGGTGGCGCGAGTGTTTCCCGACTCCCGGAGCGTGAATGAAGCCCTGCGCTCGCTTTTGCCGATCATCAAGCACCACGCCCACGCCGCGGCACACTGACACCGCTGGCCATTCACTGGCTCAAACGGCGCCAGGGCATGGCGTGCGCACGACGAGTGGTAAGGCTGTACGGCGGTTCGCCGTGTCCCCGTCTAGAGCCGCCGCCAAAGGTGAGATGGTGAAGGAGCGCCGGAATGGATTGGTGGGCGGAGAAGCGGGCGATTGCAGAGGTTGATTCTTGGTTTCAGGTCTGACACTGGCCGCGTCCTAGAAGAGATGGCGGAGGCAATAAAATGAATACAAAGAAGGTTTCGTTGCGCGGAATTGTGTCCTTTCTCAACAACACGGATGCAGATGGTGGCGGGTTCTGGCTACCGAATATCCAGCGTCCATTTGTCTGGTCAGAGGAGCAAATATGCAGACTCTTCGATTCTATCCTGCGTCAGTATCCCATCAGCACTCTGCTTGTGTGGAAGACCAAGGGGAGCGTTCGGCGTCGCAAGTTCATCGATGTTTTCAAGGAAGAACACCGCACCCATCTGGGGACGTTTGCCGTGCCGGACGATGCGCACAAGAAGTGCTTGGTGCTCGATGGTCAGCAGAGGCTGCAAAGCCTCTTCATCGGGTTGAAAGGTAGTTACGATGGGGAGGAACTGTACTTCGACATTCTGAGCGGGGACCTTGCCGCGCCCGACGACATCAAGTACCAGTTCCGATTTCTTGACCCGAAGACCGCTGCCTTCCCGCACATCCGATTCAAGGATATTGTGCTCAGCGACGATTCGCGCCGTCAGATAGAGGAGCGCATCGCGCAACAATCCCCGACTACCCTCAGTCAGGCGGAACAGGACAGAATCAGGGACCACGTTGACCTGATTCTGACCACTTTCCTCCGTGAGGATGGTATCGGGTACCAGGAACTGGACAGCATTGAGAAGCCAAAGTTGTACCAGGATGATGATGTGGTCGAGATCTTCATCCGGGCCAACTCGGGGGGCACGAAACTTGGCAAGTCAGACTTGCTGTTTTCGTTGCTGGCTGCGACGTGGGATGATGTCAACGATCAGATGGAAGCCCTTCTTGACAACTTGAACAAGAGCGGGTTCACCTTCACTCGGGACTTCATTCTAAAGACGTTCCTGACGTTACTCGACGAAGGTGCCCGGTACGAGGTTGGGAAGTTCCGCAAGCCTGGCATCCGGGAGAGCATTAAGAATGAATGGAAGGGGTTGACCGATGCCGTGACCGATGTGAAGGATTTTGTGGCAGCGCACACCTTCATTAGGTGCGACAAAGCACTGCCCTCCTACCTCGCGCTCATCCCATTGATCTACACACGGTACCGTCTGCCAGCGGCCTGGAAGACGGCCGAAAAGGACGTGGAGACCTTCCTCCTGCGGACGCTGATCACAGGCGTCTTTGGCTTGCGTCCCGACCAGTTGATCGATGGTTTGGTGGATAAGATCCGCAAGAGCAAGACCTTCGCGGTTGCGAACCTATTCCAGGAGATCCGGTCGGGCGGACGCAGTCTGGAACTCACCGAAGAGCGGCTGTGGGCCATGGGCTACGGTACTGACCAGATCCACCTGCTGTTCAACTTATGGTATCGGGAGTTCAACTACGTCCCGTCATATCCCAACAATCTGCCGCAAGTGGACCACATCTTTGCACAGAGTCTGCTCAAGAAGGTGCTGGCGATCGACCCAGCCACGGGCAAGAAGTGCGGGATGAAGTACCACGCGGAAGATCGCAATCAACTTGCCAACTGCATGCTGCTGACGGCCGCCGAGAATGGTGCAGGCGGCAAGACCGATACCCCCCCGGACGAATGGTTTGAGAAGCGGGTGGGTGAGGATCCGAACTATCTTGAGAAGCACCTTATCCCAACCGACCGTACCCTGTGGAAGCCGGACCACTTTGAAGACTTCATTGCTGCACGCCAGGTGCTGATCCTGAAGAAGTTCGATTACCTGCTCAGTACGCCGACGCTTACGAAACCGTGACGGGAAGGCCCCGTGGTATCGCCCCCCAACGAAGACAATTACGTTGTCGCTCGCTCGATGGGCGGCGCGGGGTCATCCATCAAAGAGCAAGAGAATAGACAAGAGTTGCCCGTGCCGCCGTGAGGCGGTCTTCTATCTTCGCTTCGCATTTACTACTCCATCTGTACCGTTGCCCTCAGCGGATATCTGTATCGTGAACGGACTCTCCCGAATCCAGCGCCAGCCAGGGGCGGCCACGCAACGACTTCGCCGTTTTGATTCGTATTGACCATGACCGTCCAAACACGGTACCGGAGCCGACGCAGTAACTGGTGGAGACCTTCCGAGACCAAATTGTCAGAAGTGGATTGAGTTCTCGTGATCCATAGGCGGATCGAACTGCGGTTGATTTCGCGGAGGTTGCAGTGAGCCTGAAAAGAGGCGTTGCCGTCGATATTGTGAAGGCTATTCACCTTGGACGATATCGGTTGGAGCTGACGTTCGACGATGGCCATGTGGCGAACGTGATTTTGAGCCCTTTCTCCGGGGCGCAATGAACGGCGAGACACGCCGGTTCTTGGACATGAATCTGTTCAAGAATTTATCCCTTGTTCACGGGAACCTCGTTTGGGGGGATTACGAAATGTGTTTCACCATCGAGGATCTTCATGAAGGCCGGATCGGCCGGAAGGAACGGGCGGTTTTGGCCGTGGCCGAAGGATCCGGTCTGTTGCACCGCGCCCAACGTGCGCGGCTACAGAAGAGGCGCGGCAGGGATGCCGCTGCCCTACCATGAAGGACGGGGATTTCCGCCTGAAGCACCTTTTTTCCTGTGGACGCTCCGGGGCATCGGGGGTAGAAGACACGGCACAACCTGATCAAGGAGGACCATGATGCAACGTCTTCGGAGTGTGATGATAACGTGTGCGGTAGTGGTGGCGGCAGGTCTCGGCGCGAGCGCGGCCGATGCGCCGCCCGCGCCCGGAACGTTCGGATACGACTTGGAATTTCTGCAGAAACACACGGACGCATTTGCGTTGGGAAAGGGTGACGCCCAGGTACTCGTCGTGCCTGCCTACCAGGCGCGCGTGATGAGCAGCACGATCGGCGGGGCCGGGGGCCCGAGTTTCGGCTGGTTGAACTATAAGGTCATCGAAGAAGGCATCCTGCCGCCTGAGGCACGCAAGGACAAACTCCAGGACCACATCTTTGTGTTCGGCGGTGAGGAACGGTTCTGGATCGGGCCCGAAGGCGGGCAATTCGGCCTCTACTTCCCGCCCGGCGTTCCGTTCGACTTCGCCCACTGGCACACGCCCGCACCGATCGATACCGAACCCTATACCTTGGTCAAAAAGACCGAGACCTCGGCCGAGTTTCACAAGGACGCCACGTTTGTCAACTACACGGGCACGACGTTCAAGGTCGGCATCGACCGCACGATCCGCCTGCTCGACGCCGACGAGGCGGGCACGGCTTTCGGCATCAAGCTGACCCCGGACGTGAAAGTCGTGGCCTACGAGACCGACAACCGAATCACGAACAAGGGCGATAAACGCTGGAGCAAAGACTCGGGGCTGCTTTCCATCTGGCTACTGGGCATGTATAGACCCACGCCCAACACTACGATCGTCATCCCATTCAAAGCCGGCAAGGAGGCGAAGCTTGGCCCCAAGGTCAACGATGCCTACTTCGGCAAGGTGCCGCCGGACTACCTGATCGTGAAGGATAACGTCCTGTTCTTCCGCGGCGACGGCACGCGGCGCGGCAAGATCGGCATCAGCCCGGCACGCTCGCTCGGGCTGGCGGGCAGCTATGACGCGGACGGCAAGGTGCTGACGCTCGTTTCCTGCACCCCGCCGGATCCGCGCGAAGGCTACGTGAACTCCATGTGGGAAATCCAGAAGGCGCCGTTTGCCGGCGATGCCCTGAATTCGTACAACGACGGATCCGCCGAACCCGGGAAGCCGCCCATGGGGCCGTTCTACGAGTTGGAGACATCGTCTCCGGCTGCGGCGCTCAGGCCCGGCACCACGACCCGTCATATCCAGCGCACCCTGCACCTGACCGGACCCCAGTCCACGTTGGATGCCATTGCGCGCGCCAAACTGGGCGTCGGGCTTGCCGACATCACGGCAGCGTTCGGGAAGAAGTAGGGCGACGCCGGGCGCGTCAGAATGGATCGTACAGGCTGTTGTTCCTGCCGCCGAACCAGCCGACGTTGAGGATTGTGAACCCGACGCTGTACGGCGTTGTCAGCTCCTCCGAGGAGACGTGCCCATCGCACCAGACGACGTTGGCGCGCCCGAGGTGCCGGAAGTGAACCGAGGGCATGGCGGGGCTGCCGAGGGACGTATAGGGCTCGATGAACGAGTACTCGATCAGGAACTTGGGATTGTTGCCGAGCGGTTGCGGAAACGCGGCGTCGGCAAACATTACCGTGTGTGCCGGGTCGTTGATGCCCTCGGGCGCCATGCCGTTCTTGACCGAATCCTCGTTGTAACCGTTGATGAAGGCCTGGGATCCCACGCCCATCATATTGTACCCGTATCCCCCGCATCCAGCCTCGAAGCCGCTCTGTGAATTCGCATTGTCAAAATAGCGGTTCATGGACGGGCACGCACGGATGCGTCCACCCGTTCCGAGGTAGCAGGCCAACGGGCCGTTGGTACCGACAAAAGGCTCCGAAGTACTGCCGCGATTGCCATGCCAGCGGTTCAGTTGCGAACTGAAGATATCGGTCGAACCCGGAACATACCGGCCGTGGTCGGCCGCATAGAGCGAGTTCGCCAGATGCAGTTGGCGCAGGTTGCTTTTGCACTGGACGGATTTGCCTTGCTCGAGCGCGCCGCTCAGGGCCGGCATCATCATCGAGGCCAGGATGCCGATGATGGCGATGACGACCAGTAGTTCGATCAGCGTGAAAGCGGCGCGGGAAGCGGCAGAGGCGCATGTTCCGCCATGCACCCTTGGTGGGGCGACGGCGTCCCCGGCGCACCGTAGCTGAAACGCCCCTGTTAGGGCGGGGCGAGGATTCCCTCGCCCTACCTGTTCAACTCCTATTCTTGCGGTCACATTCACGCGTTCAGCCCGCATCTACGGCCGTGTGGCCTCCAGGCGCGCGAAGCCGACGCCATTCGTGGCGCTGTCGAGTAGACATGCACGAATGGTGTCCACATCGCGCCCGGTGGCCGCGATCGTTTCCTGTATGTGCTGGGCGCCACTGAGCCAGGTGCCGCCACCGAGCCTCGTCGTGCAGAGGGGCGTGAGTGTGGCGTCCGACAAGCCGTGGCGGCGCGGGTACTCCACTTCAACATAAGTTTGACCGGCGCTGTTAGTAACGGAAAGCGTCATCGAGCACGTCACCGTCGCGCCCATGTCGTAACCCAAGACGTAGGCCAGGAGGTTCGGCGTGCCGTCGCCATTCCAGTCGGCCGTGTCGTCGGCCGCGGCGCTGGCCGGGTCGATCTCCAGGCCATCGAGAGCGAAGTAGGTGGGTGTGGAAGGCACGCTGGAGTTCAGGGAGAACTCAAGGGTCTTAACCGTGGCACCGAGGTTGGTGAGGCTGACCCAAGTCCAGTCAGTAAGGATGTAGTCCTGATTGGTATCGGCAAAGCGGAAGTCCGCCAGGTAGACAAGGCGACTGCCGGTCACGGCTCCGGCAGCGTCACGGCCGGTGATGGTGAGTTTGAACCAATCGTTGGAGGCGGCGCAGAACGGCCGCCCGAAGGAATCTCCGTGCTTCATCGACATCGCCGCGTACGTCGTGTTGTTGACGTAGAAGCCGCTCACCGCGCAGGGCACGGGCAGGGTCACGGTGGGCGTTACCGGCGTGTACGTGTCGCAGTACGCGACGGCATACTGACCCGTTCCGCCGACGCCGGTCCCGCTGATCACAGCGTATTGGTTCCCGTATCCCGGCGTGTTCGTGTCGTTCACCCGCGAGCAGGCGAACCCGGCCCAACTCGTGTATCCGTACCCCCAATCCGTAAATTCATTATTGAACTGCACCGCCTGGCTTCCGAAGCGGCCGGTCCCGTCCGAACCGTTCCAGTAGCCGCCCGTGCCCAGCGCAACATCTTCAAATCCCGCCTGCAGCGACTGCGCCCGCCAAGAGTCAATCGTGGTCGGGAAACGATCGACGAGGTGTGCGGTGGCCGCATTCACCTGGCCAACAAGGTAGTTCGGATTGGGCAACACGGTTGCGACCACCGTTTGGTCGCCTCGGCCCACCGAGCCGGCCAGCGGCAATATCGTGACGGTCGTGTCCAGGCTCCCTGCCGGGACGACAACTACAGTTGGGGCGGGCGCATAGTCCACGCCGTTGGACGCCGTGCCGGAGAGTGCGAGTTGCACGACTAGATTAGAATCCGTGCTCCAGGTCTTGCGCGTGACCGTGAACTGCGCTTTCCAAGGGCCGGTCTTGGCGCCTTGTGGAATCGTCGCAGCCACGGAGACCTCCTCGGTGTTGTTGCTCAGGACGCCCACGGCATCGAGATCGAAGCCGGCCGAACCCACGCAGGGGTAGGGGTCGTAGATTGCGTGACCGACCGAGTCCGTGCACGACCCATTGCCGATAATATCCAGGATGCGGACGTAGCGGACGTTCTGCACGTCGAGGTTGGAGGACACGCCAGCCAGTTGCCCGAGGTCGTAGGGTTCGCCGTAACCGGACTGATACTTGCAGCCCAGTCCCGTGACGTCGATCGCAGCCGAAGTGAATGGAGCGCTCAGTGGTCCCGGCGTCAGTGACCGGTTGAACATTCGGTAAAAGTTCGTCCCGTCGGAAGACACTTCCACCCAGGCATCTTCAAGGAAATAGGCGCCGTAGCCGCCCGTCGCATTTTCAAAAATGGCGAAATCATTTCCAGGCCCGTCTTTGATGGGCGTGCTAAACGTCATCGTGATCCGGCCGCCGTCACCGAGGCAGACGATGCCGTTAGTGCCTTCGTTGACACTCGTGACATCTGCTGGTCCGAGGGCATGCTCGGGATGTTGCCACTGTGCATTACAGTTGGCACCAACATGGTAATCAGTCCACCCGGTTGCCCACGCCACGAGAGCGTTCGAGGCATAGAAGATGGCCGTCGAACCCGGCGCTCCCGCTTCCGGTGCGTAGGTTTCGAGGGTCGTGAGGCCATCGAGAGCGAAGTAGGTGGGTGTGGAAGGCACGCTGGAGTCCAGGGAGAACTCAAGGGTCTTAACCGTGGCGCCGAGGTTGGTGAGGCTGATCCAAGTCCAGTCAGTAAGGATGTAGTCCTGATTGGTATCGGCAAAGCGGAAGTCCGCCAGGTAGACAAGGCGACTGCCGGTCACGGCTCCGGCAGCGTCACGGCCGGTTACGGTGAGTTTGAACCAGTCGTTGGAGGCGGCGCAGAACGGCCGCCCGAAGGAATCTCCGTGCTTCATCGACAATGCCGCGTACGTCGTGTTGTTGACGTAGAAGCCGCTGACCGCGCAGGGCACGGGCAGAGTCACGGTGGGCGTGACTGGCGTGTACGCGTCGCAGTACGCGACGGCATACTGGCCTGTGCCGCCCACGCCCGTGCCGCCGATCACGGCATATTGGTTCGCGTACCCCGGCGTGTTCGTGTCGTTCACTCGCGAGCAGGCGAACCCGGCCCAACTCGTGTACCCATAGCCCCAATCCGTAAACTCATTGTTGAACCGCACGGCCTGGCTGGCAAATCTACCGCTCCCGTCCGATCCGTTCCAGTAGCCGCCCGTGCCCAGCGCTACATCCTCGAAATCCGCGCACACGTCAGCGCGTACGGGTGTGAGGGAGAGGGAAACAACGCAGGCGACTAATCCACCGACAGACAGGACACAACGCATGACCGATTCGCTTTCTGCTCCTCTGGCGGGAGCGACTCGCGGATCGTCGCGGGGAGGGGGTAAAAGATAGGCGCCCGAAACAAAAACCTCCACCATGGTGGAGGCCGGACCCGTCTACCGTTCAGCCTCTTCCGTCGCGAAAGATCCGAAACTTGCGTCCGGGCACGTCTTCTGGCTTGCGGCTTCCAACCTACTCCCGGGTCTTCCCGTCCCTCAGGCTCCGCAACAGGCGAAGGTCTCGAGACAGTGACAAGTTCCGGTTTCGTAGCCGATTACAGCGGCGCGACCGCGTCCGATTCTCACGGACTTCCGTTTGCCCGGTCGCCAATATCGATTCAACAGACAGCCGCGAAGTATAGAGTCCGTCGGGCGGAAGTCAAGTGGGCAGCCGAGGTTGTCGTTATCCGCTAGGCAGGGACGGGGTGTTCTGCCAGACTTCCGCCTGTGAACTCCAAACCCGTCTGGCTGGCGGTCCCCTTGGTCCTGCTGTTGGGGGCGATCATCCTGCTTACCGTGTGGCCTTGGGCGGCCGATTGGCCGCAGCAGCCGCTCTTTCGCTACCTGCCGTCCGGACTGCTCGTGCTGGCCGCCTTTCTCGGCGTGGCGTTCACGCAGACGCGGATTACCTTTGTGGCGGCCTACGCCGCGGCAGCCGTGGCGCTGCTGGACCACGCCTTCTTCGGCATCGCCGCCCCGGCGCGCGGCGATGCCACGTTGATGTTGGCTTCCGTCATGCTTCCCGTGCTGGCGGCGGTATTCTATCGCCTGGGCGAACGGGGTCTCTTCACGTCACACGGTGCCACCCGGCTGCTGGCCACCCTGATGGCGACCGGCTTTCTGTTCGCACTCCCGCTATTCGGCGGCTTTCAGGTGGGGGTGACGACGTCCATTTCGCGGTCGTTTCACACCGTCGCGGGCTGGTGGCGTGTGCCGGGCGTAGGTCTTTTGTCCCTGCTGGTCTGCGTGCCATTCTTGATGTTTCCCCGTAAGGGCGAGAGTCCCTTGCTTGGGCCTCTGCTGGCCGTGGCTTTACTCTTCCTGACGGCCATGCTGAACTTCCAGTCTTCACTCTGGCAGGCGGCGCAGCGGCAGACGGCGCTTCTCCTGTTCGGGACGCTCGGCGCCGTGGCACTGATCGCCGCCGTGCTGGAAGGCGTCTGGCGGCACATGAACGTTGACGAGCTCACGGAGTTGCCCGGCCGACGCTCGTTCCGTCATCACCTGCGGTGCCTGGGTGGGGATTACACCATGGCCATCGTGGACATCGATCACTTCAAGCGCATCAACGATACCCATGGCCATCCGGTGGGCGATCAGATCCTGAAATTTCTGGCGGCCGAGCTGTCGCGGCTCGCGGCGGGCCGTACGTATCGCTATGGCGGCGAAGAATTTGCGATCGTATATGAGGGCGCCGACTACGAGCAGGTGCTGAACAACTTGGACGATCTGCGCAACACGGTGAGCAAGAAGGCATTCGCCCTGCGTAGCCCGGACCGTCCGGACGAGAAGCCGCGCCGGGGCGTGCCGGTTGCCGCGCAGGCCGCGGAGAGCCTCTTCCTCACCGTCAGCGTCGGCGCCGCCCGGGCCGGCGCTCATTACGCCACACCCCAGGAAACGTTGGAGGCGGCTGATCAGGCGCTCTACCGGGCCAAGGAACAGGGTCGGAATCGTGTCTGTTATGTGAAGTGAGCGCGGTCCGGAGGTCTCAGGTTTCAGGACACGCTTAGATGCCAATGTCGGTAATGGCCAGTGCCTTATCGCCCAACTCCCGATTGGCCTCTTCCAGCTTCTCGCGACTGGCCACGACGCAGATGGGCGCGCGGACGAGACCGTCCGCCAGGACGTGTTCCAGTGCACCCTTGACGGTCGCTGGCGTCACCGCCAGCAACGCCGCATAGGCCGCCTCCCGCCGCGCATCCGTGATGCCGATCAGGTGCCGCGCCAGCGCCTCGCCCGTGGCGTCGCCGGGCCGGATCGGTTTCTCCTCGTTCTTCGCCACGCCGATGATGGCGCGATCGATGTCGGTCTGGCTCCACGTCGCGGCCCGGACAAATTCCGGGGCCCGCGCAAATACGTCCAGGGTGCGCGCGATGTGCGGGTCGCGGTAGGACGCGAGCAGGAGCAGACCGTGGAGCGGGTGGTACGAACCCCATGCGCCATAGGCGTTTCCCTTTAGGCGGATTTCGCTCAAGAGGTAGTCGAACCGCAGGATGTGGCAGCCCACGGCAAAGGGCGCCGCGTCAGACTCGCCATAGCGGGGCGCCCGCAACACCTGCGCGCAATACGCCACCTGCACCGCCAGGGCCAGGGCTTCGCGACGCGGCGCGGCGTTGGGAACGAACCCGATGGAGGCGTCGGTTGGCTGCCCCCATGCAGATTCGGGCCGGGCCGGTTGGGCGGGTGGCAGCCAGCCGCGCAGGGCGGCCAGCAGCGCCTCCCAGCCGCGGTCCGATCCGGTGAAGCTCAGCGTGAGCCGACCCCGGTCGCGCAGCGCGTCGCGTACCTGCTCCAAGCGGGTCATCAGGCCTTCAGCCTCGGCATCGTAGTGATCGGTCAGGCGCGTGATCAGATTCACCTGGGGCATACCATGGCATAGGTGTTCCAGCCACGCCTCGCCGGACAACCCGCGGCCCGCGTACGACTGGGCGTATTGGTGACCGTTGTTGAGCAGGGACTGACGCCACCCGGCGCGCAACTGGTCGAGCACGTTGCGCAGGCGCGCCGAGTCACGCGGGTCGAGCGCGAAGACCGCATCGTGCAGCACGCCCAGGGCCCGCTCGATTTCGCCGTCGAGGGCTTTGCAGGCAACCCGCAAGCCCCAGGCCGGTCGCGCGGGATCGGTGGCGTGCCGCTGAAACGCGGTCCAGCAGCCGATGCCGCCCGTATAGGCCGCCTGTCGCGCGGCCATCTGTTCATAGGTCAGGCCGGCGGCACCCAGCTTGGAAACCACCTCGCGGTAACGCGCAATCCAGGGCCACAGGTCGGCCGGGATTCCCCGCAGATCGAGGTGGGCCTGCACGTAGTTGACGCCGTTGCTAAAGACGTCGTTACGCAGCACCGTCACGCCATCCACGACGGTAACCGAGGTTGGAATGCGGCGCGGGCGGGCCGGCAGATCGCGTGTGCGGAGCTGGGGCAGGCGCGCGAGGGCCTCGGGCGGGTTCGGCGTGCCGGCCAGCCGATCCAGTTCCTGCGCTTCGGCCGCGAGCCGGTGTGTCTCGTCGTCGCTCAAGGTCGCGCGCACCTGCCGCATGCGCTCGGCAAACGCGGCCGTTGTGCGGCCTTCGCAGCCCGCGTCGGGCCGGAGCGTCGTCGACAGGCGGTGCGGATTATCGAGCAGGTGCTCTTGAATCCGGCGGTTGAACAGAGACCGGTCCGCCTCCCAGCGCTGGCGGGCCGCTGCCAGGTGCCGGCCCATGTCGAGGAAGGCGACGGGATCGCCGCCGTACGGCCACACGCTGAGCGCGCGGTCGAGCATGTGCATCGGGAACTGTGGCAGGATCTCCAGGAAGTGATAGGAGGCCTGCTGGAACGCGGCTTCCACGCGGTCAGCCGCGATGTCGGCCCCGGCCACGGCGCTCAGTGTGGCGGTCACCAGCGCCTCGAACGCCGCTCGCCGCTCGCCGTCGCTGCCCTTCAGGCCCACTGCAAACAGGGCGTGGCTACCGGTCTCGTGACTGCCCGAGTGGACGAGATCCTGGCCGAGCTTCGATTCGATCAGGGCTTTCTTGAGGGGCGCGGCCTCGTTGCCCAGTAAGATCAGGCTCATGACGTAGTTGAGAATCATCTCCTCGGGATCAAGGGCAGACCCGAATGGCGCTAAGATAAGCGGGGTTTGCGGCCGGGCTTTTTCTGGATCCGTTTGCCACGGTGGGGCACTTCTCGGTAGAGGTGGCGCGGTTTGGTGAGGCGGCTGAAGGGTTTGGGCCGGCGTTTGACGGCGCGGG
>CAITUY010000056.1 GCA_903895695.1 uncultured bacterium | reverse complement strand
TTCTCTTCCAAGAGGACACCATTGAAACATCAGCCTACTTCTGCCCCCCAGCCGTCTGCCACTGGCTTATACCGTGCGTGGGAGTTTCTTCAATACACAATCCCGTTCGCGGGGGAAACGCTGGTTTCTAGGTTTGACCCGGCGGGCCCACCTGACCCGGCGGGCCCACTCAGCAGTTGAGCAGAGTGCCGAGGCGTTCCGATTTGACCACCGGCCCCGCGCGCGTCCCTGCCCGATGGTCGGGAATGGGATCGCAACCCCGCCCATCACGACAGGGGCGCGAACTGATCCGTGGAGCAGACCTGCAGAATCAACCCTCCTTTGCGCAAAACGTGTGGCTTGCGGACGAAGGGACAAACCAGCCAGTTCCTGCCGTGAGGGTAGAGTTGCCGAAACGCCGTCACAGCGTCGGGCTCGAATGCGTCGGGGTTGATCTTCGCTTCCACGGTGTCGATGACACCGGCGGAATGCTCGATGACAAAGTCGATTTCACGCTGGCTCTTGTCACGCCAGTAATGGATCGCCGAAGGAGACCGGACGGCGCGGAGTTCGTCCAACACGAGATTCTCCCACAGAAGTCCGCGGTCGCCCTCACGAATCGAGTCCCATCCGCGAACGTGAGCAACGAGGCCGGTGTCGAAGGCAAAGACACGAGGCCGCCGAACGATTTCCCTGTGCCCCCCGGCGTGGAATGGAGGGACACGGACGATCGCATGGGCGATTTCCATGGCGTCAAGGTGGGCCATCACGGTGGGGCGGCTCATCCCCGTTTCCTTGGCCAGATCGGACACATCGAGCAGTCCGCCGTTGCGAAGGGCAACAAGTTTGAGCAGGGCCATGAAGCCGGTTCGGTTACGCAGGCCGAACAATTCCTGAATGTCGCGGGCGTAGAAACCATCCATCCAGTCTTCAAAGATCGCCGGGTCCGGTTGCGAATTCAAGAGCACACCCGGCAGTCCGCCGTGCAACAGGCGCCGATCGAGGTCAGGTTGCCCGAAGGCGTCAAGGCATTCGCGCCAAAGCACCGGCAGGAGGTGCAATGACCGCTTGCGATCCGTCAGGCTATCCCTGAACTTGCCGGTCGCCTGCAAGGTGGAAGAGCCCGTGGCCAGGATGCGCAGGTTCGGATACTCATCGGCCGCGATCTTCAGTGCGATAGCTGGGTCTGTAATGCGATGGACCTCGTCCAGCAGCAGGGGAGCCCCGCCGTGTTGCTGCTGGAGAAAGAACTCGGGATCGGCCAGTTGCCGCTGCACGGACGGCAGGTCACAGTTGAAGTACCTGCCGTCGGGAATTTGGCGGCAGAGTGATGTCTTTCCAACCCGTCGGACTCCAGACAGCCAGACAATGGACTTTTGCGTCCAGAGCCGCGTGATCCGATCCAGCCAGAATGCTCTAGCAACCATGAAATCGTCTTTTACATTTGGTCGGACCAGATGTCAAACATAAGAAACATACACAAGACGGTGAAAACATCCATTCGTTAGCGCCTCAGCGCAGCAGGCGGTTGGCCAGATCCAGCATGCGGGAGGGCAGGTCCTCGAAACCATTCACGCGGAAGACGTCACCTTTGCCGGCATTGGCCAGGCGTTGACAGAGCGCCGCATCCATGCGGTGATCCTCGGTCAGGAGCACGAAGAGTTGCGGAAAGCGCGCCGCCAGGGGAGTTGGGTCGGCGCCAACGGTGTAGACGCCGTCGGTGATCAGCAGGCCCGCCCGTCTGCGATCCTGCCCGCGTTCGATCTCGCGACAACCGGTTTCCAACGCCGCCTGCAGATTCGTGAAACCCCGGGCCGGTTGACACAGGAGCGCTCGGACGACGTCCTCCACCTGGTTGGGCTCGTTCAGGCGCGTGAGCACGCGGGCCGTGCTGTCGAAGGCCACGACCGATAGGTCCTCAGGCGGGAGCTTGAGCGCCAGCACCGCGCCGGCAAGAGCGGCCAGTGCCAGGTTCCGGCCAGACATGGACAGCGACACATCCATCATCAGCACCACCTGCTGGTGTTTGTTCTCGCGGCGCTCGATAATCCAATCCTGCCGGTCCGGCCAGGGCTTGCCCGCCATGGCCTCCACGGTTCGCTCGACGTTCAGTTCGCCGCGATACGGTTCAGCCATGGGCTCATAGACCATCCGGCGGGCGGGCCGGATCGGGCCCACCAGGCGATGCGCGCGCTGGAGGACGGCTTTGACGGCGAGTCTGCGCGCTTCTTCGCGCAAGGCGGGGTCAGAGATCTCGGCGCCGACGGCGGACAGTGCCTCGGCCACGAGCCAGCCGTCGAGCGCGTTCTCGGCCACTTTGTAATGGCGTGCCAGGGCCGGCACGACATGCGTGGGATGCAGGCTGGCGCGGGCGCCGGGCTGTCCCGTGTCCTCGGCCTCGCGTGCGTGGTCGGCCGGGGGCGCCGGTTCAGGGCTTACTTTTTTTTTAACGCGTCGAGAATCTCGGCGAGCACGGTATCGAGCGATGTCTCGGCGTCGTCGCGGAGTTCCACCCGGGTGGTCAGGGCGGCCACGGCGGCCCGGCGCAGGGCATCGGGGCCGGACAGGCGTCGGGCGATCGCGACCATGGCGATGGCCGCCCGCACCGAGGCCCCTTTGCGGAACTTCGGATGGACGCGGGTCTCGCGGACGATGGCCACGGCTTCGCGCACGAGGCCGGCATCGGCCTCGCCGGCCTGGGCGACCACAATGGCGCGTTCCTCGTCGGCCGACTGGTAGGCCAGGGCAACATGCTCGAAGCGGTCCTTGAGAGCCTCCGAAAGATGCCCGGTGGCAACATATTCGACTGGGTTCTGGGTGGCCAGGACCTGGAAGCCGGGCGCGGCGCGGACCTCGCCGACCTGGGGCAGGATCAGGAAGCGTTCGTCGAGGGCGGGCAGGAGCACGTTTTGAACTGACTCGGGCATCCGGTTCAACTCGTTGATGAACAGCACGGCGCCGCGGCGCATGGCCTGCACGATCGGCCCCTCGACAAAAGCGGCCGGCTGGTAGCCTTGTTTCAGGACGAGGGCGGGGTCGAACCAGCCGGTCAGTTTGCTTTCGGTATAACGATCGTCGCCGTCCACGCGGATCGTCGGGCGGCCAAGGTGCCGACAGACCGCCAGGGCAACCGTAGTCTTGCCCACTCCCACCGGGCCCTCCAGCAGCAGGTGACGATCGGCCTGCAGCACGGCCAGGGCCAGTGTCAACTCGGCCTCACGGCCGACGATGCCGTGTTCCTGTTGGATTCTGCGGATGGGGCTCATGTGTCGGGTGTGCTTGTAGGGTGCACGGGCCGGCGACGTCAAGCTCAGGAATTCTTCGATGCGCCGCTCCGGCCCGTTCACGGCCTGCTCCGGCCGGCTTTTCGCTTGAAATCTCCCCGTCTGTTGGCCAGTATTCGGCGCACGACACGCCGGGAGCCGGGGGCGGTCCGTGTCGTCGCTAACAGCCAGGAGGGGATTCAGCATGAGTTCATCGATCTATGTCAGCGTCGTGGTGCTGTATGTGCTGGTGATGCTGGGCATCGGTTACTGGTGTATGCGGCGGACCAAATCAGTCGGTGACTTCTTCCTGGGTGGCCGTACGCTCGGCCCGTGGATGAGTGCCTTTGCCTATGGAACCACGTATTTCTCGGCAGTGCTGTTTATCGGCTACGCAGGCAAGCTGGGGTGGGGATTCGGCATCCACACGATGTGGCTCGTGCTCGGGAACACGTTGATCGGGACCGTTCTGGCCTGGAAGGTTCTGGCGGGGCGGACGCGCGACATGACCGTGCGGTTGAACGCCATCACCATGCCCGAGTTCCTGCGCGCCCGTTACGGCAACACCCCGCTCCAGGTGATTGCAGCACTGGTGGTCTTCATTTTCCTGGTGCCCTATTCGGCCTCTGTGCTCATGGGGTTGAGCTACCTGTTCGAAATGACCCTGCATATTTCGTATGAGAACGCCCTTTACTTTCTCACCGCGTTGACGGCCATCTACCTGGTCATGGGCGGCTATTTCGCCGTGGCCGTGAGCGACTTCATCCGCGGGATCATCGAGTTCGCCGGCGTCATGGTCATGGTCTACCTTCTGGCCCACCGGCCCGAGATCGGCGGTTTCGTGCAGGCCACGAACAAGCTGCTGGCCGATCCTACGGCCGCTCCCGGGTTGGCGTCCGCCAAGGCCCTGGGCGCCGGGAGTTGGCTCGCTGTGACGGCACCGGGCTGGCTGACGCTGCTTTCACTCGTGCTGATCACCAGTTTTGGGCCCTGGTCGCTGCCGCAGATGGTGCAGAAATTCTACTCGATCCGGAGTCGGGCGGACATCACGCGGGCGCTCGTGATTGCCGGGGTATTCTCCTTATTCATGGCCTTCGGCGCCTATTACAGCGGCGCCCTGACGCATCTCTATTATGGGCCCAAACTGCCGCCCGAGCTCATGAGCCCCAAGGGACCGATATGGGACAAGATCATGCCGCATTTCATCACGACGTCGGGACTGCCGGGTGTGTTGGTCATGGTCATTGTGTTGATGGTCTTCTCGGCGTCGATGTCGAGCCTGTCATCGCTGGTTCTCGTTTCCAGCTCGGCGGTCGCGATCGACGTCTACGGCGCGTTCGTGGATCGCCATGCCAACCCCAAGCGGACCATGGCGCTGTTGCGCATCCTGTGCGCCGTGTTCGTGGGGTGTTCGCTGTACATCGCGCTCAAGCGGCCCGTGTTCATCGTCAATCTGATGATCATGTCCTGGGGCTCGCTGGCCGGCGTCTTTCTCGCGCCGTATGTGTACGGTTTGTTCTGGAAGCGGACGACGCTGGGCGGCGTGTATGCCGGCATTGCGGTGGGTTTGGCCTGCGCCTTCACACTGTTTTCGCTGTGGGGGGCGGACGGCGTTCCGCTGGCCGGTGCCATCACCATGTTCCTCCCGCTGATTGTAGTTCCGCTCGTCAGCCTGATCACGCCGCGCCTGCCCGCAAAGGTCGTTGAAGCCGCCTTCGGGACGGGCGGCTCAGCGCCGCAACCCTAGGCGGGGAGTCTCCGCAGCGTCCCTCGCTGTCGTCGCGCCGCAACCTTCCGGCGCGTACCCGCTTGCAGTCGACGCCGGACGCGGTATACTATGGCGCATACGCGAACGGCGCCGGGCGCCCCCGGTCCGCGGCGTGCGGAGAACAACCATGGAGCGGCTATTCGGAACGGACGGTATTCGAGGACAGGCCAATTGTTATCCGATTACCGCCGAAGTGGCGTTGCAGGTGGGCAAGGCGATCGGGCATGTCTACCGGGCGACCGGGCATGGCTCGCGCCGGGCGGTCATCGGCAAGGACACACGCCTGTCGGGCTATATGCTGGAAACCGCGCTCACCAGCGGCTTGGTCTCGATGGGCATGGACGTGTTGCTGGTCGGGCCTGTGCCGACGCCTGCCGTTGCCCATCTGACCCGATCCATGGCCGCCGACGTGGGCCTGATGCTGACGGCCTCGCATAACCCCTCCGACGACAATGGGGTCAAGATTTTCGGCAGCGACGGCTTCAAGATCGGCGACGAGGTGGAGAACGAGATCACCCGCCACGTGTGCTCAGGCGAACTGACCAGCGACCACATCCGCAGCGACCAGTTGGGTAAAGCCTATCGCATCGATGATGCGAGGGGCCGGTACATCGAGTTCGCCAAGAGCACCATTAAGAACCAGGACATGGGCGGCATGAAGGTCGTGCTCGACTGCGCCAACGGGGCGGCTTACCAGATGGCCCCACTGATCTTCAAGGAACTCGGCGCGCAGGTGACCAAGAGTTTCGTGGAACCGGACGGCTACAACATCAACAACGGGTGCGGCGCGCTTCATCCCGAGACGGTGGCCAAGATGGTCGTCGAGCAGAAGGCCGACGTGGGGATCGCCTTTGACGGCGATGCGGATCGTGTGATCTTCTGCTGCGAGCACGGGCATATCGTTGACGGCGATCGCATCCTGGCCATGTGCGCCATTGACTTCAAGGCGCGTCGGCAACTGGCGAACGATACGCTGGTCGTGACCACCATGAGCAACCTTGGCCTGCACGAAGCCATGCGTCGCCATTCGATCCGGGTCGACGTGACCGACGTCGGCGACCGCCAGGTGATCGAGCATATGCGCCGAACGGGCTTGAATGTGGGCGGCGAGAAGAGCGGCCATGTCATCTTCATGGACTACGCCACCACGGGCGATGGCATCATCACGGCGCTGCAGGTGCTCAAGCTGATGAAACAGCAGAAGGCGTCGCTTAGCGAGTTGGCCAACTGCATGACCGAGTATCCGCAGAAGCTGGTCAGCTTCATGGTGAAGGAGAAGAAGGCGCTCGATACGCTGCCGACGCTGGTCCGGACTATGGACCACTGCACGCAGGAACTCGGCGCCGATGGCCGGATGGTCGTGCGCTATTCGGGCACCGAGAATAAGATCCGACTGTTGGTCGAAGCCAGGACGGACGCGGCCGTCAGCCGGTGGATCGACGAGCTTACCAACGCCGTGAAGAAGGACCTGGGCGCGTGAAAGGCGAACTCCTGCCTGCCGGGCGGCTCGCGACCTGTCAGCCGTTGACCAGCACGCGCGACCTCGGCACCTTACCCGTGGCCAACCGGCCGCTGGCCGAGGTGCAGCGCGACTGCCTGGCGCGCGCCGGCGTGGAGCTGACCGGGCAACTCGCGGAAGGTGTCTTCGTTCGGGGTGACGCCTGGCTGCTGGAAGAAACACTGGCGGCGTGCGTCGCACGGTCGGGCTTGTGGGCCCTGCGCGACGCGGAGGGCGAAGTGCTGGCCTGGTCGGGACCCCGGGCGGGAGCGCAGGACGGCGCCGCCGTCGTTCTCGCGGGAGCCGGCAGCTTCGTCATCCGCTACCCGTGGGATCTGCTGCAGATCAACGAATACCTCTTGGGGCGGATCGCCGCTTCGGCCATCGAGGGCGAGTTCAGCGCGGCTGCACACGTGGAAGGTCGGCTGGTCGTGGGACCGCGTTCGCGGATCCTGCCCGGCGTCTACATTGAGGGACCGGTCATCATCGGGGCTGACTGCAAGGTCGGCCCGAACTGCTATTTGCGCGGCAGCACGAGCATCGGCGACCGCTGCCATGTCGGGCAGGCCGTGGAGATCAAGAATTCAATCGTCATGAACGGCGCGGCGATCGGCCACCTCAGCTATTGCGGTGATTCGATCGTGGGCGAGGAGACCAATTTTGGCGCCGGGACCATCACGGCCAACTTCAGGCACGACGGCAAGAATCATCGTTCGGCGGTGGATGGCGTGCTGACGGATACCGGCCGGCGCAAGCTCGGCGCCGTGATCGGCGATCACGTGCATACCGGGATTCACACGGCCATTTACCCGGGCCGTAAGATCTGGCCGGGCCTCATGACGCGCCCGGGAGCCGTGGTTCAGCGGGACCTAATGGAGGAGTAGGCCATGTGCGGAATCGTGGGCTACGTCGGTAGCAAGAGCGCGTGCGATGTCCTGCTCGGCGGGCTCAAGCGGCTCGAATATCGCGGGTACGACTCGGCGGGTATCGCCGTTGTCGAGAGCGGCCAGCTGGGCATCCTGAAGGATAAGGGCAAGGTTCGGGACCTGGAACAGACCGTCTACGCCACGTGGGATGAGACGTTTCGGCGTCGGGTCGGCCTCGGCATCGCGCACACACGCTGGGCAACTCACGGGAGCCCGACGGCGGCGAACGCCCACCCGCATACGGACCAGTCCGGCAGACTGGCCATGGTCCATAACGGCATCATCGAGAACTACGCCGCGTTGAAGCAGCAGCTCGCGGCCAAAGGGCATCGGTTCCTGTCCCAGACCGACAGCGAAGTACTCATCCACCTGATCGGCGAATTCTACCAGGGAAACCTGTGCGAGGCTGTCTGCGCGGCCCTGAAGCACGTTGAAGGCACTTACGGGATCGCGGTGGTGTCGGCTGACGCCCCGGAGGCGATCGTCGTGGCGCGCAAGGGCAGCCCCTTGGTGATCGGACTCGGCGAAAATGAAACCATCGTGGCGAGTGACGTGTCGGCGATCATCGCCCATACGCGGCAGGTGATTTATCTCGATGATGACGATGTCGCCATTATCACACGGGCAGGCGCCGAGGTTCGGAACGCCCATAACGTGCCCGTATCGCGCGCCGTCGCCAACGTTGACTGGGATGCCGGGGCCGCGGAGAAGGGCGGCTACGAGCATTTCATGCTCAAGGAAATCTTTGAGCAGCCCGACGCTTTGCAAAACTCGTTGCGGGGGCGGCTTGATCCAGCCATGGGCACGGCGATCCTGTCCGGCCTGGCCCTGTCTCCCCGCGAGCTGGCGGGGATTCGGCGGATCGTGATCGTCGGGTGCGGTACTTCGTTGCACGCCGGCATGGTCGGCAAATACTACTTCGAGGAATTGGCTGGCATGCCCACCGAGGTGGAGCAGGCGGCGGAGTATCGCTACCGCAATCCGATCATCCAGCCCGAAGACATGGTGGTGGCCATCAGCCAGTCGGGTGAGACGGCCGACACGCTGGCGGCAGTGCGCGAGGCCAAACAGAAGGGGGCGCTAGTGGTGGGGCTCTGCAACGTCGTGGGATCGACGATTGCCCGCGAAACCGGCCGGGGCATCTACCTGCATGCGGGGCCCGAGATCGGCGTCGCCTCGACCAAGGCGTTCACCTGCCAGTTGGCGGTGCTCCTGATGATGGCGTTGAAGCTCGGCCGGTGCCGGCGCCTGTCGCGCCAGACGGGGATCGAGATCGGCGACGAGATCCGGACGATTCCCGACCTCGTCAAGCGGGTTCTCGCCGGGAACGACGAAATCGTGCGTGTGGCGCAACAGTACGCGACGGCTCGCGATTTTTTCTTCCTGGGCCGCGGCTGCATGTACCCGGTGGCCATGGAAGGCGCCCTGAAGCTGAAGGAGATCAGCTACATTCACGCCGAAGGCTACCACGCGGCCGAGCTCAAGCACGGCCCGATCGCCCTGTTGGATGACCAGGTGCCGGTGCTGGCGATGCTGAATGACATAGCGGGCAGGGACAAGATGGTGAGCAACGTGCAGGAGTGCCGCGCCCGGCACGCGCCGACCATCGGCGTTGTGACCGAGGGCGACACGGACGTGGTCCAGAACGTCGACGAAATCATCCGCATACCGCGCTGTTCGCACCTTACGGCGCCGATCCCGACGGCTGTTGCGTTACAGCTCTTTTCCTACCATGTGGCGCGCATCCGTAACTGCCCGATCGATCAACCCCGCAACCTTGCCAAGAGCGTGACCGTGGAGTAGGGACTCAGGCCAGATAAGGTGCGAGCTTATCCTTGAGCGCGGCCTTATTCATGGCGCCGACCATCTGGCCCGCCACGGCACCGCCCTTGAAGATCAGCATCGTAGGAATCGAGCGAATGCTGAACTGAGCTGCGAGTTCGCGGTTTTCGTCCACGTTTACTTTCACCACTTTCAACTTGCCGACGAGTTCGGTGGCGAGTTCGGCCAAGATGGGGGTGAGCTGGCGGCAGGGCCCGCACCATTCGGCCCAGAAATCCACGACGACCGGAATCTTCGCTTCCAGCACCTCGGTTTTCCAGTTGTCACCCTTGATCTCAATTAGATTTGCACCTGCCATGGTCGTGCCTCCTGAAATGGGGTTTGTGGTAAGTCACTATACCAGGGGCAGCTTCCAGCCCAGATTCGGGAAAGCTTGGGCAGCCAGCACCACCACGAGGATACCGAGAACGACGAGTGCCACCGCGGCCATGATTGGGAACGCCACATTGACCTGTACACGGCCCTCGGCCTGATGCTCCGCGGCCTCTGCCTCGAGGCGGGCTACGGCAAAACTCCGGGGCGCCGGCCGCGCTGTTGTGCCGTCAGTGCGGCGGATCTTGATCGTCTTTCGCTGCGTGGCTTGCGCCGTATTTTCCGCCTGGAGATCCGCCGAGTCCACGCGAGAAGTCTTGTTTTTCGGGAGATCCGGGCTGGCCTGGACGGTTGGGGCTGCCGGTGAGGACGGCAGGGCGGAAGGGGACTGCGTCGGCCGTTTGATGCGGATCGTCTTGGGCGCACCCGTTGTCGCCGCTCCGCCGCCTGCGGCCGCGCGTTCGTCGGCCAGCGCGGCCTCCAACGGAATGCGGGACGTCTGCCGCTTGGCCGCGTCGGCCCCGGTCGGGACAGGCCGCGGGGCTGGCGGAATGGTCATCGGACGTGCCGCCGACAGCGGCGTTAGGCGGATCGTTTTGCTGGAAATGTTCGGACCGCCTGCTGCCGTTCCATCAGCCGTTCCGCCCTCCGTAACGTCCAGCGGGATGCGTGTCGTGCTCTTCTTGAGAGCCTGGACGGTCTCCGGGGTCTGGGTTGTGCTCAGGTCGACTCGGGCGGTTTCCGCCTTGGGGCCGGCTACAACGGCAGGGGCACCAGGGGCCGTCTGGGGAGGAATCACCGAGGTCTCGCCTTTGCGCAGGATCAGCCTGGGCGGAACGGCCTCGTTGGCAGGTTTCGGTTCGTCGCTCATCGTAGTATCCAGTTCTTCCCTTGACCCGGCCGGTCTTGCCCGACCGGACCAACTCAGCTAACCATAGCCCGCGTCCGGGGCGGCGTCAAAGCAAAACCCCGTCCCCGTCCGCTATACCGCCATGACTTCCTTCTCTTTGGCGGCGTAGGTATCATCGACCTTTTTGATGTAAGTGTCTGTTTCCTTCTGGACCTGATCGAGCGACTGATCCCGCTCGTCCTCGGTAATCTTGCTGTTCTTCTGGAGGGCTTTGATTTGGTCGTTGGCTTCGCGCCGGATGCTGCGGATGGCGACGCGGCATTCCTCGGCCATGCGTTTGGCCACTTTTGTCAGTTCTTTCCGGCGTTCCTCGCTCAACTCCGGGATCACGATGCGGATCACCCGGCCGTCGTTCATTGGCGTGACGCCCAAATTGGCGGCCAGGATGGCTTTCTCAATGGCAGGAAGGGCCGTCGGGTCATAGGAGTTGATGACGATCAGGCGGGCCTCGGGTGTTGCGATGCCGGCGATCTCGCGCAGGCGCGTCGAGGCGCCGTAATACGACACCATCACGTTTTCCACAAGGCTGGGGGAGGCCTTGCCGGTGCGCAACCCCGAAAACTCCTGGTGCAAGTGCGTCAGGCATTTGCTCATTTTGTCGTCAGATTCCAGAAGCACGTCGTCGAGAGTTTCCATTTTCAATCTCCTTCACGTTTCATCGTCTGCACATAACCCGGGTCAGTGTTCAGGTTTCAGTGTTCAGAAGGACTCCGACCCGGGCGGTCCGTCCGGACCCAATTCATTACTCGTCCGGGAAGCCGGACAACTTCCTGAACACCGAACACTGAACACTTTTTCTGGCCCTACTCTGTCACGACCGTCCCGATGGGGTGGCCGGTCACCACTTTCTCCAGGTTGCCTTCCTTGAAGAAGTCGAACACGATGATCGGGATGCGGTTTTCCATGCACAAGGCGAAAGCGGCGGCATCCATCACCTTGAGTTGCTGGGCGAGCGCTTCCTGATAGGAAAGCCGTTCGTAGCGCTTGGCCGTGGGGTGCTTGACGGGATCCGCCGTATAGACGCCGTCGACTTTGGTGGCTTTGAGCAAGGCGTCGGCATCGATCTCGCTGGCGCGCAGGGCGGCTGCGGTATCGGTACTGAAGTAGGGATTGCCCGTGCCGCCGCCGAAGATGACGACGCGGCCTTTCGAGAGGTGCCGGATGGCGCGCCGGCGGATGAACGGCTCGGCGACCTGGCGCATTTCGATGGCGGTCTGCACGCGCGTCTCGACGCCTTCCTTCTCCAATGCGTCCTGGATGGCCAGGGCGTTGATCACGGTCGCGAGCATGCCCATGTAGTCGCCAGTGTTGCGGTCGATGCCGCGCGTTTCGCCAATGGCGCCGCGGAAGATGTTCCCGCCGCCCACCACAATGGCGATTTCGACGCCCGTGGCCTGCACGGCCTTGAGCTGGCGCGCGAAACTCGCGATCACGTCGGGGGCGATGCTTTGGCCGGTTGTCTTGCTCTGCAACACCTCGCCGCTCAGCTTGAGGAGGATGCGCTTGAAGGCGCTCGGGGCCGATGGAGTCTTGGACATGGCGATTCCTTGCGTGAGGGCGACAACCGCACTCTGAAAATCGGCGGCACCATACTGAATTGCGGGCGGGAAGTAAAGGGCGTGAAGACGAAAAACACGGTCGTGTGGCCCCGTCCCCCGCGGCCTTGTGTCGCGGGACGGGGAAATGACGGTCCCGGCGGCGCGAGGCCGCTGCACGCCACGGCCAAAAAAAAGGCAACCGAGCCTATTGACGGGGGGAATTCTACGGCGTACATTCCATCTTGTTTAGCCGCCATCGGAGGCGGCGCGCGGAATAGTTTCGGCACACCAAGTCAAGGAGTCAATGATGAGCATGTCGTGGCAAAAGGTTCGGGCCAAGGGATTCACACTGATCGAGCTTCTGGTGGTGATCGCGATCATCGGCATTCTGGCCGGCTTGCTGTTGCCGGCTCTCGCGGCCGCCAAGGAAAAGGCCAGGCGTGCGACGTGCTCCAACAACCTCAAGCAACTTGGCCTGTATTTGCGCATGTACTCGACCGACCATGGCGATTTGTTTCCAAAGACCAACCTGACGGAACTAGTTTCGTCGGGTTACATGAAGACCAACGATTGCGATGTCCTCCTTTGCCCGAGTGCGACTGCGAGCGGCACCAACGGGTATATACATCTGTCGAGCGCAGTTAACCCTCCGAGCCCGCTCACCGACGTCTACAGCACCTACAACTACCGCATCGGGGCCGCAGAGGCTGATTCGTCGGCGTGGCCGTTGGTTTGGGACAAGAATGGCGTCAGCGGCCCGACTACTAGCTATGCCGATGATACGACCCGGTGGGGTGGTAATCACAAGGGCGACGGCGGCAACATCTGCTTTTGTGATGGTCACGTACAATGGGTGAACAAGGCGGGCGCGGACACCGATCCCACATCGATCGCGTACTTGGCAAAGCAACTTAACGGAACAGGCAAGACCAGTCTGGTGCCACCGGGCGCACCGAGTCCGGCTGTCGCTGGTTTCTGACCGAAAGTCACAACTTCTTGGCGTTGAATGAAGGCCGGCGGCTGATAGCCCCGGCCTTCATCGTTTTTCGGGAGCGCGTGTCGCCGTCCCCATTCGTCTGAAGGGTGACAGTGGATAAGAGCGACGCCCCTGCGAGGGAAGGCATTCGTATTTCCCATGATCGCGAAAGTCGTCGTGGATGTGGCGGTGGACCGGGAGTTCGACTACCGGGTGCCCGATGAGTTGGCCGGGACCGTGAAGGTTGGCTCCCGCGTTACTGTCTCATTCGGTCCCCGCCGGACTCAGGGCTACGTGGTCGGCCTGGCCGAGGCATCCGACCGCGCCGCGCTCAAGGCGATCGAAGGCGTGATCGGCGTCCGCCCGTACATCGACGAGGCCCTCCTCAAACTCGCCCGCTGGATGGGCGAGTATTACTGTGCGCCCGTGGAACTGGCCGTACAGTCCGTGTTGCCCGGCGCGGTCCGCCAGCACAAGGCAAAGTTCAAGGAACAGTTGTTCGTGCGACTTGCTCTGCCTGTAGCCGTGGGCGTTGACCGCGGGCCCCTGGAAGACCTTCGCGCCAAGGCCCCCAAACAGGCGGCGGCTCTGGATGTACTTATCGCTCAGAGCGAAAGCGGTCTGTTTCTGCACGAACTGGCGCGCCGTTCGGGGGCCGACCAGGCCGCCGTGCGGGCCCTGGAAACGAAAGGCCTGGTTGTCATCGAGAAGCAGGCGGAACTGCGCAACCCGCTGCTTCACCTCGAGGTGCTGCCCACGCAGCCGCTGGCGCTCATGCCGCAGCAGGCGGCCGCGTTGGAAGTCGTGAAGCAATCCATCGATACGCGGCAACCGCCGGTCATTCTCCTTCACGGAGTCACCGGTAGCGGCAAGACCGAGGTGTACCTGCAGGGCATCGCCCATGCGCTCGAACGCGGGTGCGGCGCCATCGTGCTGGTGCCCGAAATCGCGCTCACGCCGCAGACGATCGAGCGTTTTCGCGGCCGGTTTGGCGACACGATCGCGGTGCTGCACAGCGCGCTGTCGGACGGCGAGCGACACGACGAGTGGCATCGGATCTGGGATGGCCGCGCGCGGATCGCCATCGGGGCGCGGTCCGCCGTGTTCGCGCCCGTCCATGACCTGGGGCTGATTGTCGTCGACGAGGAGCACGAGCCGACCTACAAGCAGGATGAAGCGCCGCGCTACAACGCGCGTGATGTGGCCGTGATGCGAGGCGCGATGCAGGGCTGCGCCGTGCTGCTAGGATCCGCCACACCGGCGTTGGAGTCGATCCACAATGCCAGGACCGGAAAGTACCGGCTGGTGGAAATGCTCCACCGCGTCGACCACCGGAGCATGCCGGTTATGCGGATTGTGGATATGCGCATCGAGGCCGAGCGGACGGGCAAGGCAGCGGTGTTCTCCCGGGAACTCGTCGAGGCGGTACGGCGGCGGCTGGAGCGGGCCGAACAGGTGATGCTGTTCCTTAACCGGCGCGGTTTTGCGACTTCGCTCCAGTGTCCCAAGTGTGGGTTTGTAGCGCAGTGCGATCAGTGCAGCGTGGCCTACACCTATCACCGGGTCGGCGAGTCTTTGAAATGTCATATCTGTGGCGATAGCAAGGCCGTGCCGGCGTGCTGTCCGGGTTGCCAGGATCCCGCCTTCAAGTTGGCGGGACTCGGAACGCAGCGCGTAGAGATCGCGACAGCGAGGGTTTTTCCGGGCGCGCGGGTCACCCGCATGGATGCCGATGCCACCACGGGAAAGGATGCGCACCGCCGGATCCTCGGCGAGTTCAAGTCCGGTAAGATCGACATCCTCGTCGGCACGCAGATGATTGCCAAGGGATTGCACTTCCCGAACGTGACGTTGATCGGGGTCCTGAACGCCGATCTGAGCCTGAGCATGCCGGACTTCCGTGCTGGCGAGCGGACGTTCCAGTTGCTCACCCAGGTGGCCGGCCGTGCCGGGCGGGGAGAAGTGCCTGGCGAGGTGATCGTGCAAACGTTTTCGCCGTTCCATGCCGCGATCCAGGCCGCGCGGCGGCTCGACTATGCCGGTTTTTGCGACCAGGAATTCGAGTTTCGCAAGGAGCTGATGTACCCGCCGTTCGGGCACTTGGTGTGCGTCGGCCTGAGGGGCCCGGACGAAACGCGTGTCGCCGCGGCCGCGTCGGCCCTGGCCGGACGACTCAAGCCGGCTCTGTCGGCCGACGTGATCCTGGCCGAGCCGTCGGCCGCACCCCTGGCCCGGGCCAAGGGACAGTACCGCTACCAGGTGTTGTTGCGCGCGAGCCGGACGAAGGCCATGACCGGTCCACTCAAGATTGTACTGCGCGAGATGAAGTGGCCTGCCGGCGTCTCGTTTTCGGTGGACGTCGACGCACTGCAGATGATGTGAGGGGGCAGGGCGGAGGGTGGAAGGTTGAGGACCCGATCATGGTGGCCTGGGCGCACCGCGCGCAGGCCACCGCATTCAGCGAGGTTGGCGACAGAGCCGGGGAAGAGCGCCGGGCGTTCCCCGCAGATTCCATTGGAAATTCCGCGTGCGACCCGTTAGGGTTCCGGCCCGATGAGGTGATGCCATGCAACGTTCGAAATTCTACGTCACAACGCCAATCTACTACGTCAACGACAAGCCGCACATCGGCCACGCCTACACGACCCTGCTGGCCGATGTCCTGGCCAGGTATTACCGGCTGCTGGGCGTTCCGACGCATTTCCTGACCGGCACTGACGAGCATGGGCAGAAGGTGCAGCAGGCGGCTGAGCGGGCCGGCATTACCCCGCAGCAGCACGCCGACCGCACCGTCGTCCGTTTTCAGGAACTCTGGAAGAAACTGGAGATCACCAACGACGATTTCATCCGGACCACCGAGGAACGCCACAGGGCGATCGTGCGCGAGGTGTTCCGGATTCTCTACGAGAAGGGCGAGATCTACCGGTCCGAGTATGACGGCTGGTACTGCGTGACATGCGAGCGTTTCTTCATGGCCAAGGACCTTGACAACGGCGCGTGCCCCGACTGCAAGCGGCCTGTCGACCGCATCCGCGAAGCCAATTACTTCCTGCGGATGAGCAAGTACCAGGAGTGGCTGGTTCAGTACATCCATGAGCACCCCGGCTTCATTCAGCCCGATTTCCGGCGCAACGAGACGCTGGGTTTCTTGCGCAAGCCGCTCACCGACCTGTGCGTGTCGCGGCCCAAGAGCCGCTTGAGTTGGGGGATCGAACTGCCGTTCGACAAGGACTTTGTGGCCTACGTGTGGTGCGATGCCCTGGTCAACTATATCAGCGCCGTGGGCTACCGGTCGGACGAAGCGACCTTCCGCAAATGGTGGCCGGCCTCGTACCATTTGATCGGTAAGGACATCCTCACGACCCACACGGTCTACTGGCCGATCATGCTCAAGGCGCTCGATTTGCCGCTCCCCGAGGCGATTTTCGCACACGGCTGGTGGTTGACTGGCGACGCCAAGATGAGCAAGACGACCGGCAATGTGGTCAACCCGATGGAAGTGGCCGACAAGTATGGCGTGGACCCGTTCCGGTATTTCCTGATGGCCGAAATGGTGCTCGGGCAGGACGCCAGTTTTTCCGAGGAGGCCTTTGTTCGCCGCTACAATTCGGATCTGGCAAACGATCTCGGGAACATGCTGAGCCGGATGATGAAGATGGCGGGAAGCCATGCCGGCGGCGTTATTCCGGAGTGCGGGCCGCTTGGCGATGACGAAACGCAATTGCGCGATGCCACCCTGGCGGCAGTCGCAACGATGCAGCAGTCGGTCGACACCATGCGCCTTGACCTCGGGCTGGGAGCCGTGGCCGACGTGGTCCGGCAAGCGAACAAGTATTTCGAGAAGAAGCAGCCTTGGGCGCTCGCCAAGCAGGCCGATAAGCAGCCGCTGTTCACTGTGCTCTATTGCGCGGCTGAGACGCTGCGTATCGTGAGCGGTTTGCTCTATCCGGTGATGCCGGGCAAGATGACTGAGCTTCGGAAAACGCTCGGCCTGCCGGCCGGCGCGCCGGATTTCAACCAGCTCAAGCAGTGGGGCGGGTTGGTTGCGGGCACGAAGATGGGCGACATGCAGTCATTGTTTCCCCGCATTATGGCGGATGCGTCGACGGCTCCTGCTGCCACAGCCGCGGCGGTCGAGGTCAAGGCGGCGTCCGCCGTCATTGCGCCCGCGCCTGCCTCCCCGGCGGCAACTCCGGCCGCTGCGACACCCCCGCCGTCTGGCATCGCGCTGATCGACTACGCCGACTTCCAGAAGGTGCAGTTGCGCACGGCCAAAGTGATCGAGGCGGTCAAGGTCGAGGGGGCGGACAAGTTGCTCCGCCTGCAGGTCGACGTGGGCGGCGAGCGTCGCCAGATCGTGGCGGGCATCGCCTTGTCCTACGCGCCCGAGGCGTTGATCGGCAAGACGGTCGTAGTCGTGGCGAATCTAAAGCCGGCTGTCATCCGCAAGGTCGAGTCGCAAGGCATGCTGCTTGCCGCCAGCGTCGGCAAGGACCTCCGAATCGTGACAGTGGACGGCGACCTGCCGTCCGGCGCGACCGTGAAGTGAGGCGGGATTCTTACCCGCGTCTTGTCCGCCGCACGATGCGCGATGTCAGTGCCCTCGTTTGCTTGCCGGACTTGGCCGGAGGCCGGTGTGCCTTCTTTGCCGCCGCCGTCTCCTGGCCCGCTGGCACAAAGTCCTGCGGCAACCCTGCGGCTACGCGCAGTTCCTTGATCTGGTCGCGTAACAGGGCGGCGCGCTCGAACTCCAGTGATTCGGCCGCCTCGATCATCTCTTTTTCCATCTCCTGGACAGCCACGTGTACGTCGTAATCCGCGCCGCCTTCGCGCACGACGCGATCGGCAATCTCCTGCCCCTTGTACTCGGTGACCAGGCTATCTTGAATATTCTTGCGGATGGTCTGGGGCGTGATGTCGTTCGCGGTATTGTAGGCGATTTGCTTGGCGCGGCGGCGATCGGTGGTCTCGATCATCCGCCGCATGGAGTCGGTAATCTTGTCGCCATAGAGGATGACCTTGCCGTCGAGGTGGCGGGCCGCTCTGCCGGCGATCTGGATCAGCGACGTCTCGGAGCGCAGGAACCCCTCTTTGTCGGCGTCCAGCACGGCAACGAGAGACACTTCCGGCAGGTCCAGCCCTTCGCGCAACAGGTTGATGCCGATCAGGCAGTCGAACTCAGACTTGCGCAGGCTACGCAGGATTTCGACGCGCTGGATGGCGTCGATATCGCTGTGCAAATAGCGCACCCGCAGCCCGACCGAGTGCAGGTAGGCGGTTAGATCCTCGGCCGTGCGCTTGGTCAGCGTGGTCACGAGCACGCGCTCCTGGCGGGCGGCATGCGCGCGTATTTCCTCCATGACGTCGTCTATCTGGTTCTTGAGCGGTCGTACCATTACGGGGGGATCGACGATGCCCGTGGGGCGGATCAGTTGCGGAACAGGTGGCGGCGCGATCTGGCGCTCGTACGGCCCTGGCGTCGCGGTGGTATAAAGCACCTGGCCCACGGCGCGGGTGAACTCCTCAAAATTCAGCGGGCGGTTGTCGCGGGCGGAGGGCAGCCGAAAGCCGTGCTCGACGAGCACGGCCTTGCGGGCCTGGTCGCCGTTGAACATGCCACGGACCTGCGGGATGGTGACATGCGATTCGTCAATGATCGTCAGGAATTTGCCTCGGAAGTAATCGAGCAACGTCGCCGGTCGCTCGCCGGCTTTGCGGCCGCTGAGGTGACGCGAATAGTTCTCGATGCCTGAGCAGAAACCGATCTCCTTCAGCATTTCGACGTCGTACATCGTTCGCATCTTGATGCGCTGGGCTTCCAGCAGTTTGCCGTGCGACTCAAACCAGCGGATCCGTTCGTCGAGTTCGGCCAGGATCGCGGCCAGGGCGCCTTCGATCTTGGTCTGGGGCATTACGAAGTGCGTGGCCGGCGAAATGACCACGTGATCGAGAACCTGCTCGGTCCGGCCCGTCACCGTGTCGAACGTCTGCGCGCGTTCCACGATGTCGCCGAAGAAGTCCAGGCGCACGCCCTTTTGCGAGTACGACGGGAAGACGTCCACGGTGTCGCCCCGCACCCGGAAGGTGCCGGGTTCGGGGGCATAGTCATTGCGGGTATATTGAATGTCGACCAACTTGCGCAGCATCTCGTCGCGGTCAACGGCGTCGCCCGGCTTCAGGGCCACAACCATCTCGCGATAGTCCTCCGGCGAACCCAGGCCGTAGATGCAGGAGACCGAGGCCACGATGATCACGTCATCGCGGGAGAGCAGTGAGTTCGTTGCCGAGAGTCGCAGGCGCTCGATCTCCTTGTTAATCGACGCGTCCTTCTCGATATAGGTGTCGGTCTGCGGAATGTAGGCCTCGGGCTGGTAGTAATCGTAGTAACTGACAAAGTATTCGACTGCATTGTCGGGGAAAAAGCCCTTGAGTTCCGAATAGAGCTGGGCGGCGAGTGTCTTGTTGTGGGATACCACGAGCGTGGGCAGGCCATGGCGGGCGATGACGTTGGCCACGGTGAAGGTCTTCCCGGAGCCGGTGACGCCTTCGAGCACCTGGTGCCGGAGCCCGGCCGCGAGCCCGCGGCAGAGCGCTTCGATTGCCTCGGGTTGATCGCCGGTCGGCTTGTAGGGGGCCTGGAGTCTGAAGACCGGGTTCACAGGCTCAGCATGCGGTCCAGGCAGAGCCGGGCCTCGGCCGCCACGGCCGCGGGTACGCGCACGATATTGCGATCGGGCCAGTCCTTCAGAACCTTGAGCAGATTTTGCGTGTTGGTCCGCGCCATATTCGGGCAAATGGATGTCCTCAGGACATCCACGGTCAACCGGCTGCGATACTGGGCTGCCAGGCGCCTGACCAGATGCGATTCGGTGCCGATAAAGATATGAGTCCCGGCCGGGGCCGACTCGACGTAGCGCATGATCTGTGAGGTCGAGCCATGGGCGTCCGAGAGTCGCACGACTTCCTTGGGCGCCTCAGGGTGAACGATAATTTTGGCCTGCGGGTTCTCCTCGCGGATCTGGCCGATCCGTTCCAGCGAGAAGACGGCGTGGATTGGACAGAAGCCGCTCCACACGAGCATGCGGCAGTTGCGGAGGGCCTCCGGGGTCAGGCCGCCGTCCGGCTCTCGGAACTCGTAGACCGCGACCTCGGCGTCCGTCAGGCCGTGGTCGTGCGCGGTGTTTTCACCCAGGTGCCGATCCGGCAGGAAGAAGGGGCGCTTTCCTTGCTCCATGATCCATTTGATGACGCGTGGCGCATTGCTCGAGGTGCAGGCACTGCCGCCTGCGCGGCCACAGAACGCCTTCACGCGGGCCGAACTGTTCACATAGACCACGGGCAGCCAGTCGTCGCCGTACTTGCGGATATGCGCCCACGCCTTTTCCACCTGCGTGATGTCGGCCATGTCGGCCATCGGGCAGCCGGCGCCCGCCTCGGGCATGTAAACGGTTTGCTTGGCGGTCGTCAGGATGTCGGCCGACTCCGCCATGAAATGCACGCCGCAGAAGACGATCCGCTCCGCCGTGCTCGCGGCCGCCTGGCGGGCCAACTCCAGCGAATCACCGCGCACATCGGCATGACACAGGACAGAGTCGTCCTGATAGTAATGGCCGAGAATAAGCAGACGCGTTCCCCATTCACGGCGGATGGCATCGATTTCGTGGCTGGTATCGGGCATCGGATGTCCTCCAACGCCCCTTACTATAGCACATCAGATGTGGGGCTCAAAGATGGCGGATTACTTCCACTTCCACGAGGTCAGCTTGTACTCGCCGTTGAACCGGCGGTAGACCACGGCCTCGGCCGTGCGTGTGGTGTCGTTCGACTTGACCTCTAGGGTCAGGTAGTAATTCATCCCGGCGACGACCTGTTCCTCGGCTTGCACGATCGTGACGAGCGCCAGCATGACGGCCGGAGTGCTCGGGTCTTTCCGAATTGCCTGCTGCTGCGCCTGCACCGCGAAGTTGGCTGCTGCTACAACCCATTGGTTGGTCACATTCGCTTCCTGGTGCCCGCCCGGCATCGGCGGAACGGCCAGGGCGCTACCCACGCACACGCCCGAGGCCAGCAGCAACACCACGATACGAGAGATGTCTATAATCATGCCTGTTCCTCCCCGCAAGAGGGATCAGAGTTCAGGAGGGAGTGTAGCGCGCCTCGTGGCAATGTCATCAAAATCCCTTATTCACAGGCGTCGATAGTGGAGCAGGTTCGCGTCCTGTGCCGCGTCTTCCACGGTCGGTCGCTTCCTAGGGCGGATGCGGCTGGAGGCATAAGAAGCGAGAGGAGAGCGGGATAGAAGAAAAGGCGGGACATGCGCGGGCTTATTTGTTCTACTCTGGGCATGAAGCCTACGCGCAGGGTTGAGGTCTCGGCGTCGGAACAAGA
>CAITUY010000055.1 GCA_903895695.1 uncultured bacterium | reverse complement strand
TCTTGTTCCGACGCCGAGACCTCAACCCTGCGCGTAGGCTTCATGCCCAGAGTAGAACAAATAAGCCCGCGCATGTCCCGCCTTTTCTTCTATCCCGCTCTCCTCTCGCTTCTTATGCCTCCAGCCGCATCCGCCCTAGGATGCGTGAGACGGGATGCGTAACATGGTTGACATGCCACGCGTTTTGGGGTGGTATCGACTGCATGTGCAAGACACGGCTGCTCGCGGTGATGGCTGTGGTGCTATTGGCTCGCCTCGGTGTGTCTGCCGAGGCGCCCGGGTCGATTGCAGTTGCCGTCCCATTGGCGCCGACGGGTCTGGTGACCGCTGCCAATGCTGCCGACACTAACCTCACCTATCTTCCCGGCGCGCACTGGCCCGTGGGAGAACGCCTGATCTACCGTATTTACTGGGGCGTCATCCCGGTCGGGCTGGCTGTCGCTGCCACCGACTGGATAGAGGAGGACGGCCGACGTCTCCTGCGCATCAAGTTCCGCACCAAGTCGAACCGCGTCCTGCAAACCGTCTACCCCGTGGACGACTCGATTGAAAGCGTGATCGATCCCGCCACCTTCCTGCCGGTTCGATTCGAGAAGAACCTGAGCGAGGGTTCGCACCGCTACCACGAAGTAACCACTTTTGACCGCACGAACAACGTAGCCCACTGGGAATCGAAGCTTTCGGGGCGCACCAAAACCTTCCCGATCCGGCCCGATACGCGCGACATCCCCTCGTTCATGTACTACATGCGCTCCCACACCTTCCAGCCGGGCACCCGCGAGCACTACGAGGTCATGGCCGACGAAAAGACCTACGACCTTTGGGTCAACGTGAAGAAGTGGGAGCAGACGTCCCTGCCGATCTACGGCGACGTAAGCTGCTTTGAAGCCGAGCCCGAAGCCGCCTTCAATGGCCTCTTCGTGCGCGACAAGGGCGCGATGTGGGTCTGGGCAACCCGCGACGAGCGATGCCTTGCCGCGCGGGTCGTCGTGCAGATCCCCGTGGCCACGGCCAGAATCATCTTGGAGGAAGTCCAGGGCCCCGGCGACGACGCCTGGATTCGCAAGGCCCGCGAATACCGCACCAAAAATGGCGCGGGTCCCGAGGTCAGCCTCGGCATGTGAAACATCAGGCCTTCCAACGCGACAACGCGTAGATCCCCAACAGCGCGTCGGTGTCATCGGTACGGCTCCGGGGACCGCCCTCATCCCTGGCTTCCCGCATCAATTCCAGATACCACACGCCCACGCCGAACCGCGAATCGTGCCAGATAAGCGTTTCGACGAATGCCTCGGCGTCCCCGCCGAACTCCACCCCGTAGTGCAGGGCCGCCAGCCCGATGGCGAGATCAAAGAGCGCATCCTCAAATCGGTCGAGCGTGCCAGCCACGTACGCCTGCTCGACGGTACGCGTCTTGGCGATCAAGGCCTGCCCCTGCGACTGCATCCGATCCCGCGTGGCCGTGACGATCGTGTCCCGCAGGGACTGCAGGAGCCTCTCCGCTTCCGTGCCCCGGTCCCGGTGTTCGCGGACCAGGATACGGTAGAATTCGCTCGGCTCGCCGATCAGGTCGGCCACGGCCACGGCCAGCGAGCCCTTGAGCACGGGATTCGTCGTCTCCTGCATGCGCGGCAGGATCTCATAGATGGCGGCCATCTCGCCCAGTTTCGCCAACGCCTCGCTGGAGGCCGACACGACTTTGGAATCCTGGCTCTCGTGCAGGATTTGCATCAGCGGCTCCGTCGCCCGCGCATCGCCAATCTCGCCCAGCGTCCGGGCCGTCTCGGACACCGTCTCGCGATCGCCGTCGCGCAAGCGCCGCACCAGCGCCTCCACGCTGGTCCGCGAATGCGTCTGGCGCAGCGCCCGGGCAATCTGGGGCCGCAGATCGATGTCCGGGTCGTCAAGCTTGCGCACGAGCGCTTCAACCGCATCGGGGCTGCCGATCCGGCCGAGGGCCATCGCGGCCTCCTCGCGCACCTCGGCCGACGGGTCGTCCAGCTTCTCGATCAGGTCGCGGACGGCGATCCGCAGGCGGTCTTCGCCCAGCTTGCGGACGGCGTCGGCACGGCCATCGCTGGTCGTGGAACTGAGCATCGTGAAAATATTGTACACGCCAGTGAACACGCGCAACGGATTGCCCACCTGAAGGCTGGCCAGCGCCGTGCGAAACGTCATCTCGCCTTCGAGTTGGCGCACGGCCAGCAGCATGCGGACCGCCACCAGCCACACCAACGCCGTCTGCAAGATCACCAGAACATGAAAGAAATTGAACGGCGTGCCCGTGGGCATGACCCACGTCACCGGGTGTGCCGTCATCCAGTCCATGATCTTACCGCCGACAAGCGGCCCCAGGGCGCCGATGGCCCCGACGACGCTCCAGTGCGCCGCCATGGCCATCGTTCGGCCGTTTGCCGGCGACAACGCCGCCGCCAGGCTCACCTGGGCCAACCCGACGCCGGAATAGAACAGCCCGCCCAGAATGTTGATCACGAACAGGATCAGGAGGGGCTGCGACACGGAAAAGGCAGGAACCCATGGCAGGTCGATCAGCACAGACCCTCTGTGCATGAAGAACCACGCGACGCCCAGGGCCGGCGCGACGATCATCATGACCGCTCCGAAGTTACGGGCCCCCACCCGGTCCATCACGTAGCTCCAGAGCAAGCCGGCGATCGAGCCGCCAATCATGCCGCTGATCACCGCATAGGACATCGCCGCGTAGCCAATGCCGTATTCACTGTTCAGGCACACGAATCCGAACTGCCCCACGAGGCCGATGCTGAACGTCCAGACGCCCATGGATAACGTCAGCCACAGGAAGTCCCGATTGCGGAACGGGCTGGCGAACCGGGACAACAGGCCACCCGTCGGCGGGATGCCCTCAGGCTTGGGCTCCGGCACCCACATATGGATGATGATATCTGCCGACCCGAGCACGCCCGCCAGGCTGAACACCACGCAAAACCCGATCAAGACGCGGTGCGGATCAGCGGGAGTATTGAACGCATCGAGCATCCAACCGGCCACCAGCATGCCAAGCAGGCTCGCGACCGACACATAGCTCTGCCGGATCCCCCAGAAACTGGCGCGCGACTGCGGCGGGACGAACTCGGCCATCCAACTCCACCATGGCGCCGTGCCGATCTGTGCCAGCATGCCGCTCACGGCCACAACCCCGACAACCGCCGCGGCCAGCCACGGCGTGCCGGGGGCGACAAACAACGGCAGCAATGCCGGGATGAACCACAGCAGACGGTGAATCAGCACGACCGAGCCCCAGTAGGGCTTGCGTGCGGATAGCCGCTCCGCCAGCAGAGCCGACGGAACCTGCAGGGCCATGGCCAGTTGCCCGACCGTCGACGTCATGCCGATCATGACGCCGCTCGCCCCGATGGCCTTCATCAGCATCGTGAGCGGCATGCCACCCGCAATGTTGCCCCAGATGCTGCCCAGGCAGCCGGCCACGATGTTCACCCGCATGCCGCGCCGGATATCGGCATCGGTCAGGGGGGTGCCGTCGGTCTTCAACTGGCTGCGGCGCGGGGTGGCCATGAAACGGCTCCAAAAGAACGCGAGGGACTCAGGCGTCCCCGAACGACGTGCCAACGGCGCGAGCCACCTGCACGTACTCGTGGTCGTGGGTCACGATCTTCAGGCGAGAAACAGCGTCGGCGATCGGCACCGGCTCGACGACCGAGCCGTGCAGGGCGGCCATGAAGCCGTACTGCCCGCGGCCGGCGAGGTGCGCGGCAAGCACACCGAAACGGGTGGCCAGCACACGGTCAAACGGCGTTGGGCTGCCCCCGCGCAACAGGTGCCCGAGCACAGTCACGCGGGTCTCAAGGCCTGTGCCCTCAGCCACGCGGCGCGCCACGACATCGCCAACCCCGCCCAACTGCTTGGCGTCCGTGCGCTTCGCGTCGTAGGACTTGACGACCTCACCCACGTCCGGGCACTTCGCGCCTTCGGCCACGCACACGATGCTGAACCGTTTGCCGTGGCGGCTTCGTTCGATCACCTTGCGGTACACGGCCTCCCACGAAAAAGGAATTTCGGGAATGAGAATAATATCAGCCCCGCCGGCGAGTCCCGCAGTCAGGGCGATCCAGCCGGCATACCGGCCCATTACCTCGATCACCATCACGCGATGGTGCGCCGAGGCCGTCGTGTGAAGCCGGTCGATGGCCTCGGTGGCCACGAATACTGCCGTATCGTGCCCGAACGTCAGGTCGGTGGCCGCCAGATCGTTGTCGATAGTCTTCGGCACGCCCACCACGTTGGCGCCCAGGCCCGCCAAACGGTGGGAAATATTCATTGTTCCATCCCCGCCTACCGTGACCAGGCAGTCGAGTTGCCAACGCCGGTAGTGTTCCATGGCCTGGACGGAACAGTCGTGGATTTCGGGGCCATCCGCACCGGCAACGGGGAAGTGCCAGGGATCACCCTTGTTGGAAGTGCCGAGGATGGTTCCACCAAGGTTGATGATGCCCGATACGTCGGCGTTGCAGAGCTCGCGTCCGCTGCCCGCCACCAGTCCCTCGAATCCGTCCTCGATGCCGATGATCGTGGCACCGTATTCCGCCATGGCGGTCTTGGACACCGCGCGAACAACGGCATTCAATCCCGGGCAGTCGCCACCTCCCGTCAGGATTCCGATTCGTTTCATGCCGGCCATGGTCGTTGAGAACGGCCCGGCGGTCAATGCGATATGGCGGCGCCCATCGTCAGAACCGGTCCGATGCCGCGCCCGGGCAGTTCGGCGTCGACCACAACGAGGCGGACCCCCGTCTGCTCGCACCGGCGGCAGAGACGGTTAAGCAGGTCAGGATCCAACCCAGAGCCGAGGTCGCACACGAGGTGCGGCACGGTCACCGCCGCGGCCCGCAGGGCCGCCCGGTCGGCCAGGCGGTCAACGAACGCGTTCAAGGCGGCCCCGGCCTCTGCGGCGGGCACTAGGACGCCGTAGCGATCGAACCACACCACGTCAAAAAGGAAATCCCAGTCCCGCGGCAGGTCTGGCTGGCCCCAGGTCACAAGGCTCAGCGGCCAGATGCCCCACCGGCCAAATCGCAGGCGACTCGTGGACAGCTCGCCCGCCTTCAGCCGGTCCCCAAAATACGCGAAGGTTTGCCCCTTGCGAGCCACTTGCTGCACGAACCGCGCGACCTCCCCGGCGGACGCGCCTTTCCAACTCACCAGCAACGGTCTTGGCGAAACCGCATTCACCCAGGCGCTCGTGATCGGCAGAGGCCAATAGGCCGCGCTCGGATGGTTGAAACGGCGCAAATAATCGCCCACCGAAACACCCAGCACGCCAAGCAATGCCAGGCTTGCCAGGAGCAAATTGATCCGACTCATGTGGGTGGCCAATTGATATTCGGGAAGCTTGAACGTCACCACGGTTTCAACCTGTGCGGCCGCGTCCTTCGTGACAGCTTGCGCGAGTTCAGCCGAGGCCGTATCCACTTTGCCCGCCGTCCGTTTCTGCTTGCCCGCGGCCCGGTAGGCCGGCACGGCACCCGACTCCTCGGCCAGTTGCTTTTCCGTCTCGCCCGGCTTCATGACGGCAGAACCCACCGATTCACCGGGCGCATCCTCGGCGAAGTGGACAGTCGACTCGCCGGCATCGCGCCGTGCCCGCTCTTCCTGGATGAGCGCCCGTTGCTGGGCCTCTTGCGCCGCCCGAATCTCATCCGTCCGGTCGAGCCGGATATCCGCCACCCAGGCGGCATTCCAGCGGGCCAAGCCGTAACCGACCAGCGCAAATCCAAGTGCCACGGCAAACACGCGCTCGCGCCTGGCACGGCGCAAGCACGCCAAGCACAAAATCACTGCCACGGCCCACGCCAGCGCGGAGAAGGTACCCGACCATCCGAAACACGTCTGGATTTGTCGAATCATTGGCGGTACTTCCGGGTCATCTCAAGGTAGTGGGTGAACGAGTAGTAGACAATGTTCACGCCCATCTGGATGGCACCCTCGGCCATCGCCGGGTCTATCCCCTCGTGCCCCGTCTTCCAGGCGTCGTTGATGTCGCCGGGGTGATAGAACACGCACCAGCGTCCCTTGTGCTTGATACCCAGCGCCCGGAATCCGCCGTGATGCCACAACGGCGGCGCTCCATTTGGGAACGTATAGGGAATCTGGAACAGCGTATCGTCGTCCGCAATCGTCACCAGGGGTTCGCCAGGCATCAGGCGTTGGGCAAAAACGCGGAAACTGCGATCCCAGGCCGGGCTGCTGCAGGAGGCAAATATCATGCCGCCGTCGAGGAGGTAGTCGCGCAGCGTCTTGTACTCGCCCTCGGTCAGGTTGATGCTCTCTCTACCCGTCATGTAGACGAACGGCGGAGCAAACCCCTTCGGATACTTCCGGAGCAGGCTGATGGGATTGCTCTCAGGTTGATTGGCTATCTTGAAGCCCGTCAGTTGATGGAAGCGGTCAAGAAAATTCATGTCCCCGCGCGACGCTGCCTGCATACCGTCGTCCCACCCGGATCCGTTGTACTCTAAGTGGATGAACCGAACCTTCGCGTTATCCATGCCATCCGGCCACCCTCCGGTCGTCCCCCCCCGACCCCCATCTTGCCGGATCCGGCGGTGCCGATGCCCATCACACGGGTCGGGTCGGCCGTGTAGGTCAACTGCGTCATCGCATCCACCTGTTTGGCGGCCACCGACTCATCCAGGTCCGGGTGATGGAATGAAATGGCCGACTTCGGGTTGACGACGAACTTCTTCTTCTTGGGTTTCTTTTTGACGATCTTCTTGATCTGCACGGCTGACAGGGTCGTCGGCGTGCCGCTCCCCTTGGGCACGCGGTAGGGCTCCACGCAACCGCGCAGCGTCAACAGCCAGGGGATCACCAGGATAACGAGGATGTGCAGCCCAACGCTGGACAGGATGCTCTTGCGAAAGGCGGGGTCCTCACCGTTGGAGAGGAAGTTCTCGACAAGGCGGTCGCCGGTCGCCGGCCGCTCGTCATGGATGCCCGTGTAGAGCGATATGACGCGCCGGCGCAGGGCCAGCACATGCAGGACGGCCACCCCCAGCGCAACGAGCAGTACCGGCCAGATCAGGCCCCATCGCAGGAAAAACTGCGTGACGGGATTCACCAGGGTCCCGTCGACTGTCATGTTGCCTTCCAGCAGGACGGCCGTCGCCTTGCCGACAACCATGAGGTAGAGGAAGGCGACCACGTAGCTCAGCACGCAGCACTTGCGGTAGCACCACTGCACCCAGCCGCGCATCACGAACATCGTGAGGAAGCTGACGACCAACAGCGCGGTCGCAGCCGCACCGCACACCCGGGCGAATGTCTGGACGACCCCGGGAATCCCGGCCGCAAGCCAAGGGGCCGCGAGCGACCGATGGCCGGCGATCACGCCGTCGTAGATGGTCGGCAGCAGGAGGGCATAGTGCCCCAGCACGCCGCCCAGGACGGCGATCGGGAAGCCCAGGATCACCGGCCACAAACTGGAGGGTCTTATCCGCATGTTCTGGGCTCAGGGCCGCGTCGCTTTAACCGCCCGAGAGGGACTTCGGCGCCTGTCTCAGTGCGGATTCGTTTCATCTAACGAGATACCGAGATCGGGCTTGCGCGGAATATCGTTGCTCGAGGCTTTGTCGGTGATCCGCTTGACGACTGCCGTATCGCGCCGTGCATCCAACATTCCCTTCTCGTCATTCGACGCCGCATTGGTGGATGCCGCGGCCGTTGCCACCGTTCCGGTACCCGTGACGTTTGCCACAGTCCCGGTCGTCGCGCCGTGGGCGCCGTTGGTCGTCGCCGCCGCGGCGAACGCCGCATTGGTCCCGGTGGCGACGGCGGCGATGGGTTTGGCCTTCGCCTTTTCGGCCGCCAAAGCCGCGGCGGCCGCCTCTTTGCGCACCTTGGCGCCCTCGGGGTCAATCCACCGGTCCCGAATATACCCAACGGATGTCACGCCGATCACGACGACGTGAATCAGGATCGCAACCGTCGCCCACAGCACGATCCGGCCGCGCGAAAACACGACGAGCAACTGCTCCGGCGATGCCTCGTTAAGTTCGTGGCTGTACTGATTGTCAGTCATCGTTCAGCTCCCTATCTGCTCCATGGCGGATCGCTGCGCGTTCCGTCGCTATTTCTCAATATTCTCGCCCACGGCCAGGATCAACCCGCCCGCCTGCACGATCGCATCCAGCACCGGCTGGAACACCTCGCGGGATACCCCGGCATCGCACTTGAACATCACGGTCCGCGCGTCGTCGGAGGTCTTGTCGCGGACCAATTCGCCGATGGCACTTTCAATATCCGCTGCGCCCCCGACGTCGTGGCCCTGTAACTGCACGACGCCATCCTTGTCGATGGTGACCACTACCAGGGGCTCTTGCATCTTGGACAGATCCTTCGCCTTGGGGGGCGTCATCCGGGCGTTGGACGAGGGCAGGAAATTACTGCACGCCATGTAGAAAATGATCAGCAGGATGGCAATGTCCACAAGGTTCGCGGTCGGGATCACCGGCAGCTCATGTTTGGGCCGCCGGATCATTTGTGATCCTCCTCGCTCTCAATGGCGACAACGCCGCCGGCATTCTGGATCATGGCCAGCGTCTCGTAGTAGGCCTGGTACGAAACATGCCCCGAGGCTGCCACGATGACAACCTTGCCGTCGCCCTTGCGCTGGTCGAGCCGCAAACGCGCCACGTACTGGCGCAGTTGCACCATATCCATGTTATCGGTGTCATTGACCGTGATCTTGTCGTCATGCAACGCGATGGTTGGCGTCTTATCCTGAGTATCCTGTTGCCCTTTGGCCCCCGACGGTATGTCGGTCACGAATCCCGTGGTCTTGGCCAGAGTCGTGGTCATGATGAAGAAAATGAGCAAGAGGAACATCATGTCAGCCAGGGACGTGGTCGGAATCGCGTCCTGGTTCAGCTGCCGAAGATGAAACCTTTTGCGCATGCTGGCTTATTTCGCCGCTTGGCGTTCCGCGTGCATGGCGACGGTCTGGACCAGGTCGGAGGCGGCCTCGCCGATCGCCAGGTTCACCTTCGCCACTTTGTTCATAAACGAGTTGTAGGGAATCAGCGATGTCAACGCGAGAATCAGTCCGCTGGCGGTGGCCACAAGCGCCTCCGAGATACCGGCGCCGACGGCCCCGGCATCCAGCGAACCGGCGCCGGACAACGATCCGAATGAACGGATCATGCCGGTAACGGTTCCCGTCATGCCGAACAGGGGCGCCACGTTGGCGATGGTCGCCAGCCAGTTGAGCCGCATTTCGACGGCATGCAGGGCCTGGGGCGTATAATCGTCCATCGCCTTCTCCATCATGAGCCGCTGCATCTCCCGCGAAACGCCCATGGCGAGGCTGCGCTTATACGTCTGCAGCCCGACCAGCACCACCGCCGCCACGGGGCTGGGCGTGCTGGCGCAGATCGTCATGGCCTCATCCAGTCGGTCTTCAGCCACCAGCGCCCTGACCTTCGCCCGCAGCGAGCGGACGTCGATCCGGTCGTTCCGGAAGAACGCCAGCGAGCGCTCGATCAAGACAGCCACCATGATGACACTGCATATCCCAAGCGGGATCATCAATAACCCGCCCATGATCAGCCGTTCCAACATACTACGCGCTCCCTTCCTTCCGCGGCGCCAAGGCGCCGTAAATTTGAGCCAGAACCTGGGTGCCTTCCAAAGGCGGCAGTTTTACCCGGGCCACCCGGTAATCGCGATTCGGGGCGAGCACCAGTTCCCCCGTGACGGCATTGTAAAGACTTGCATACAGGTGGTCGAAGGACACGCGCTGGGCCAGCGGCGTGCGGCCCGCGGCATAGAAAACTACCTCCGTCCGCGTGACGACCACCCAGACTCGCCGGGGCACGATCCACAGCCCCACATCGGTCAACGTCCCCGACTGGAGCAGCATGAGCACTTCCTGCCCGGCGCAGAGTTCCTCGCCGAGCCGCCGTTCGGAGCGTGTCAGCCTCGCGGCAGCCTCGGCAATGGTTGCGGGGTCAGGGATCGTCAGCACCGGGGGCAGACGGTCCGCCTGCAGGACCGGATGCCGGGGCTGCAGCCCGGCATCCTTGAGCTGCTGGAGCAGGTCTTCATTCTCGAGCCCCAGCAACCGGACCTGGTTCTCCAACTGGGTCACATTGTGACGCAGGTGTTCAACCGTCTGGTGCAGCACTTTTTCGGCGGCATGGCTCATAGCTGTTCAACTCCCGGGACACACACGCCGGCCTAGTTCTGCCCCTCGGCCTCCATCTTGGCCATCGCCTCTTCGGTCAGCCGGCCGCGGGCATACTTGGCCCAGATCGTCTCCGGGTAGTCCCACGTCAGCTTCTTAAACATGCGGTAGGCATTGACCATGCCGTCCAGCGAATTGCCTTTCTTGTCTTTCATGTAGGAGTCGCCGCACCAGTACATGGCCTCGGCCAGCAGATCCGGATCGGCCTTCTTCGCATCGATGACCTTCTTGAACACGCTGATGGAGCGCTCGAAATCCTCGGCGCGCATGTAACACTGCCCGGACAGGACTGTCGTCTTGCCCGCCAGCTTGTGATCCGGGAAACGCTCGGACAGCCGGCCGAACACCTGGGCGGCTGTCTTGTACATGTCCAGCGATTCCAGCCGCACCCGCTCGCGCGCCACGATATTGGTCTCGCTGGCTATACGCTCCTGATAGGTCTTCCCCTTGGTCAGGAAGTACTGCCCCAACCGCGCGATGGTCTCGGCCACCAGTTCGTTATCCGGGTAACGATACGACAGCTTGACGTACTCCTCGCAGGCTTCGTCGATCTTGCCCATCTTCTCATACGTCAACGCCTTCTTGAACTGGGCCTTGGGAGCATACGGGCTGTCCGGGTAGCTGGCCACGATATCGGTGAATCGACCGACCGCCTCGAGGTAGAACTTCGTCTTCTGTTCGGGATCTTCAACCTGGGCCGCGGATTCCAGCGCTAGGTCGGCCAGCAGATAGTCGGCCTGCGCCCTCGCATCCGTATTGGGATAATCCCGAATCGCTTCTTCCAGGAGCTTCTTGCCCTGACCGATTTCGCGGCGGGCCAGGTCTTCCTGGGCCAGTTCGCGGTGCTTCTTGGCCATCTCGAAATAGGCCTCGGCCACGGTCAGTTGCGTCTGCACCGCAATGGCGGGCTCCTTGAAGCGTTTAGTGAAGGGGACGACGGCGCCGTCATCGCCCTTGTATACCTCCACGGCGCGCACCAGTCCCTGCGTCGAATCGGTTGGCGTGTAGGTCATGGCCAGTGTATCACCATAGCCGACACGCACCGCGCCCACCGCATTGCTGGCCGCCGGATCGCCGGCAAAGACCAACTGAGACAATCCCTTGAAGACTCCCGAGTGCCCGAACGTTTCGGTCAGGGTCAAGGGCTGCGTCTGGCCCGCATCGGTCTTGATCTGCACGGTCGCCGAGTCCTTCTCGTCCGTCCGGTCCAGCATGGGGTTGATGACCCTCAGGTAGACGGTCTCCCCGACGTGGATGTTGGTGACCGACTCCTGATACCGTCGGTCCATGACATCGAAGAACGGATCGGCCGTTAAAGAAGCCGAGGATGTAATCCACTGGTTGCTGCCGGCGGCATCCGTGTAACGGTACCCGATGAACACTTCGTCATTGCCCCGCACGTGTAGCGCAGGCACCATGATCGTCCGGGTCGTATTCTGCGGCAGCCCCCGGGCATCCACCGTGGTCACGCCGAGACTGACCTCGGTCCAGTCCGAATCCGCGCTCTCCGACTCGCCCTTCGACCCGGAAGTTTTCACCTCCGGCTTCACGTCAGCCAGCGACTGGGGCGGCACCGGGCCCAACTTGAGCGGCACCATGAAGGTGAAGCGGCCGTCATCCAGGGCATTTGCATCGCTCGCCACGCCCACAACGGACACATCCCGGTACCCCGGGGGCGGAAGGATCGTCAAATGGTCGCTGGGCGGCGATTCCACCCGCACTGTGCCCGGCACGTTCAGGTCGAAACCGGCTTCCAACGGCTTCCCGTACAACTTGCGGCCGGCGGATGTCTGCACAAAGATGGCGGCGCTACTGAGCGGCGATTGAGCCATGGCCGGGTGCGTCAGTTCCACGACCAGCGGACAGCCCATCAGGACCTTGGCCAATGCGTTCGTCGCCGCGTCCGGCCGGATCGCCGTAATCGACCGCGTCACCGGGACCACCTCGTCGGTCTTCTTGGCGCCTTCCATCACCTTCCTCACATCGGCCACTTCCTGCGTAGACAACGGGCGGGTGGCGTAGTTGTAAACCCGCAATTCGGGAGTCAGGGTGTCGGTTTGCTCCAGCGTAACGGTCCGATCCCATGGAATACCGGGGTCGGTGTTCTCGACGTCGCGGTAAGTCAACCGCAGGTCATCGTTCGGCCCGAGCTTGATTTCCGAGGGGCGCTGGGGCGTTCCCGAAACCGGGAACACCTTGCCCAGGAAGATCCCCGAATGCGCCTCGGTCTCCAACGCGTCAATCGTAATGGTGGCGCCGTCAAGTCCCGACTTGGCCTGCAACTTCACCACGTCGCGTTCGTCCGTCGTATCACAATCCGGATCGTTGACGAATACGTTGATCGTGTCCCCCGGCTTGAACCGGCGCATGGGGATGTAACGCGGGTGTCTCGTCCCGCTCTCGTCCACCTCCGATTCGATGAAACAGGCATTGATCGTCCCGTTATGGAAAGTGGCCCGCATGAACGCCTCGCTGAAGCGCCGTTCCTTGTTGAGGTAATGCGGGTCCTCATAGGAGATGGTAATCCGGTCTCCAGGGACGATCTCCAACTGGTCGTTGTACCGCAGTTTGACGACATCCTGAGCAGTGGGCAGCAGGGCCTTGCCGTCGCTGTCCGTCAGATAGACCTTGCGAATGGCAGGAGCGTCCGTCTCGAAGTCGAGCATCCACAGCCGGACCATGCGGGCCATCGTATTGGACGGGAATAGGACGGTGAACGAACTGTTGTCGGCCGAATTCGTGATCGCGGCCGGCTGGAAGGCGATATCCCTGGCGGCTGTCGAGAGGTCGTTCGTGCTCACGTTCGCGGGCGCCGCAAACATCTCAGGCGTGCACTTGACGCGCTGGGAACGTGCAGAAGAGCCGGTATCCGTTTCCAGCCAGAAGTTCACCCCGCCCTGCCGGGTTGCGGCAAAGTAGACGTCCAGGCGGTGCATGCCCTTGCGCAGGGTCTTCGACACCTCACCGGCAAACGCCCCCGGCTCGCTGTCGAGCGTCAGGTAGAGATTCCGGATCTGCCGCCGTGCATCAGGCGTGCCCAGGCGGAATGATCGCTTCTGGGTGGCCGGCTGATAGAAGGAACACTGGATGTGGCCCAGGTAGACACTATTCGGGCCATCCCAGGCCAGTTGCAGCCGGTCTCCCAAGCCGTTCACCGTCTTGTCCCACCTGACCTCCAGCGGCGGCGGCGACGAGGTGATTTTCTCGCACCCATCAACCGTGTAGCCGACATCCAGGTAGTCCTTGAAGTCGCGGAGCGTGGCCGGCGGCTTCGTCGCGGTTCCATACCGGACGACTTCGATCTGCCCCGCTCCCAGCCACCCGCTCAAATTCGCCGGCCAGGCCCCGAGCGAGACGAAGTCCTCGCCGTTTGGCGAGGACTGCAGGATGAATTTCTTCAGCTTGCGCCCGGGCACATCCGCCACGAGCTTCATCGTGCCCAATGTGCAATTATTGTTCAGGTCCACGCTGAACCATTTCGGGCGCTGGTTGTCCGGCAGGCCGACCCACGGCGGGTACTCGGCGCTCGTAATGGCAAAGTTCGGCTCCTTGCCGTCTTCGGAACTCGAGGCGAAGGCCGTGGCGAGCGCCGAGGCGGTCTGCACGAAACCCTCGAACACTCCCGAATACGGCTCCGTCTCGGTGAGTGGGACGCGGCCAACCTGATCGCCGCTGGAGGTGCTGGCCTTAACGTAAACGACATCCCGGTTGGACGACACACACTCGTCCGGGTCAACCACCCGCACGTTGATCCGGTTGCCGGGCTTGATCTCGTCATCTGCGCGAACCGTGCTCAACGCCACTGCGTTCTCGATCTTGGATTCCGCCTGCATGCGCGCGCGGATCAGGTTCTCTAGCTGCCGCTGTTCCTGCTCTTCCTTGGAAAGGATCTTGCCGGACGATACGTAGAGCTCGCCGTCCGAGACCACGCGGATGCTGACCGGTTCCTGCCCTGCGATCTTGTTGGAGCGCTTGAACAGATCGGAGAAGTCGTAGTGCACCATATCGCCGCCGAGCAACTGCAGCGTCCCGTCGCCTTTGCGGGCCGCCCCCAATGCCGTCGGGATCTGCCCCTCGAACTTCGTCTTGGAGTCGCCGAAGGGCAGCAGAGTGAACGATTCCTCGTCACCCGAATCCGTCCAGGCCTTGATCTCGATGTTGGCTGCCAGCCCGACCAAGCCCAGGTTACGGTCCTCCAAGCTCACCTTGAGCGGCTTGCCGGGCATGATCGTCTTCTGGCTGGCCGCCGTGCCTGCCCTGACGTTGGTCGCCTCCACGAGTTTCTTCATCTTCAGGTAAAGTTTGCCCTCGAGGATGCGGGCGTTCGGGTGCGCGGGAGCCACGGCCAGCACCTTGTCCACGAAGGCCCGCGATTCCGGGTATTCTTCCTGGTCAAACTTGACGAGCGCCAATTCGTAATTGGCCTCCGACTGCACGTACGCGTCGCGCTTGCGGAGCATGTTGTCCATGCGCTCGATGGCCTTGTCGAAGTGCTTCGTCAGCCGGTCGATATCGGCGATCTTGAGATCGGCGTCAGACCGGGCCCGCGTGTCCTCGAATTCCTTGGCCGTCGCCACCTGCTCGCAAATGGCGCGGGCGCGCGGAAATTCCTGGCGCGCGAACGATATCTGCGCGTAGGCCAGCAGCAGGCGCGCGCGGTCTTCCGCCTCGAAGCTCTGCGGCGTCTGGTCAACCCACTGGATCATCAGGCGGGCGATGCCCTCGGCATCCGTGTAGTTGCCCACGTCGGTCAGTTTGCTGATCAACCAGATGCTGAACGTCGGGTCCAGTTCGCGATAGGCCTCGCCGAAGAGACTCTTGGACCCGAGGTACGTTTGCCAGGCTTCCTCGAATTTGCCCATCTGGTAATCGGCCTGGGCCTGGAACATGGGGAAGCGCCGGTCCGCCCGGTCGACCGACACGACGGCCAGCACGCCGGAAAGCGCCTTGGTCTTGAGCGCCATCAGGGCGTTGCGTTCGTCATCCTTGAGCAAGCTGCCCATGATCTCAAGCCCGGCTGATGCGAAGGACGCCGCCAGATCGCTGCGGCCTGCATCCGCCGACGAGTTGGCAAACGCGACGAGGCGCGCCTTGACCGCATCGCCGTTCGGCTGCACGCGAGCCATGCCCCACAACTGCGGGGCCAGCGGGAAGAGTTCGCTGCCGCGCTTGTGCGCCACCAAACCCTCGCACACAAGGTGATCGAGGTCGCCCCATTCGGCCCAGTTCAAGTCGGGGCACAACTGCACGACCCGCACAATCACGTTCAATTCCTCGTCCGTCAGGTCACTGCCGCGGAGCTGGCCCACGGGCGAGAATGACGGCTGGTAGGGCTTGACCGGTTCCTGGTCCCGGGCCGCCACCCAGGCCGTGAGGGCATCAAAGTACTTCTTGCGGTCGGCAGGCCCGTTTACGGAATACGTGGAGAGTCGGGCCCCACCGTTGGCATAGTGATCGAAGCGCGTCTTCCCGAAGAACGATTCGAGCCGGGTCAGCATCGCGTCCCGGACGGGCGCCGGGGCGCCCATGGCCCGACCCTGCATATCCCAGAAGCGCTCGCGATCCGTGTAGACCGGCGTGTTGGTTCCCGCGTAGCCGAAGGGGAGCCGCTCGTAATCCTGGTAGACCTCGGCGGCAGCGCGGACGACGATGCCGCTCGAATCGGTCCCGCCGTATTCATAATATGAACGATCCAGGAAGCGACTCTGCTTCGCCGCGGCCGCAACCAGATTGTCAAACCACGTCGTGGCCGGGTACTTGTCGGCCAGTTTGGGAAACTCGTAACGGATTAACGACATGAGTGTCACCGGCTGACCAAGCCAGTTCCCCGGCAGGTCCTTGCGCGTGAGCAGTGCCTCCATGATGTCGGCATCGCCGTCGACTTCATGCCAGTTCGGACCCTGGCGCGTTTCCCGGAACCAGGCGAAGGCCGTTCCGGAGAACTGGTTCTTCGCCAGCATATCGCGCAAGGCCTTGGCCAGCGTTGCGTTGAGCTTCATGCGCTTGGGCTTCTGCTCGGGCTGATTCTGCCACAGCCGGTTCTCATTGATCAGCGTGTAGACCTCACCGGCCACGGCATTCCCGGCCTCGGGGGAGCCTTGCGCCAGTTGGTCGGCCAACACCTCGCACTGGAAATCGAGCGTATCGAAGGTATCCAACCGGTTGCCGAGCAGAAACCGCAACGTCACACGCGCGAACGGGGCCTTCTGGGCCGGGTAGCTCTTCACGGCCGGATAGGCAGCGCGCGCCGCTTCCAAGTAGGCCGCCAGGTTTTTCGTCTGAAGCGCCACGACCGCCTTTGCCAGGTTGCGGCACTGCTCATCGGGGGCCTTGGTCAGATCGGTCACCTTCGGATCCATGACCAGCTTGAACGCTTCCTCAACGGGTGTAATCATCGCCGCCAGGGCGTCCGCCTTGGCCAGGTCGGCCTTCACCGCGTCAAGCGCCTTGGTCTGCTCGGCGATTTTCGCGTCAGTGGGCTGCAGGTTGGCGTTGGGCTTCTTCGCCTCTTCCTCGCGCTGCTTGCGGTACGCATCCAACGGCTTGGTGGCAGCATCCACCTTGCTCTTCTGGTCCCGTTGCTGGTTGCGGGCCTGATCGGCCCAGGCGCGGAACTCGCGATTCGCATCATCGAATACGGCTTTGCGCGTGGCGGCGTCATACGGGATCCAGTCCAGCAGATGCCAGGCGGCGATCGCCTTCGTCTTGTCCGTGCCGTCAGGGCTCCCGTAGCGCCACGCCGACGTCACGAACGAACGCGCCAGAGCCGAATCGAAAAGGAACGCCGGCGTCTTGGCGAGCACGTCAGTGCCGAATCGCACCATGGCAAGCTCATTGGCATTCCCGGCGATCGCCGGCACCCCGGGGCGCGCCAACCGGCTGAACCTCACCCAAACGGTATTCATGATGCCCGCGATGTCTCCGCCACCGGCCACGAACCAGCCCCCCTGGAACACGCGCTGCCAGCATCCATACAGATCGTCGCTGGTCCCCAATGCCGTCACGATCAACGCATCGCTATTCGCCAGTCCCTGCGCCATCGGCGCCAGCGCCTTGTAAACCGCCGCGTTCGTGCTGTCCGTCACCAGGGATAACCGATCGATATTCGGCGTCTTCCGGAAGTAATCGGGATAGGTGGTGAGCACCTGTCCGTAGAGTTCCCGGGTCATCAGGCGACTCGCCCAATAATACGGATCCCAACCCGGGCCCGGCGACAGGTACACATCGCGGTCCTTGTCGCTCAGCTTGCCGAAGGCATACGCCCCGAACTGGGCCATCTGCGGATAAACGCGCTGGAACATGGGGTCATTGATGCGATCCCATCCGCCGCCGAACGTGCGAAAGATCTCCTTCAAGACGTCCGCGTTTGGCGCCGCATCGACGTACGCCCGCGCGGCGGCCGCCACCGGTTCAAAGTCACGATCGAGCGTGGCCGCATCCTTGCCCGCGGCCGTGGCGGTGTACGCCAGGTACGCGGTCTGGAAGGCGAAACGCTTGCTCCAGGCGTCGTTCTCGCGAATCAACCCGGCAATCTTGCGGCACGCCGGCAACGCCCCGAAATGTTCGGGCCGGGCGCCGGCGATCTCGCGCATCAGTGAGTCCAGATAATCCCAGTACGCCGTGCGCTCCATCTCGAGCGGCATCGCGTCACCCATCACGGCCGCCAGCCGGGTGGCCAGGGCCGTAATGTCGTGGCGGCGGCGAGCCTGGTCCAGATACCACCCGTCAAACCGTTTGAGAGCCACGCTCGCGCGGGCCGCATCCCCCATCTCCGTCATCAACCGGTAGGCGTCGTCCGCGGCGCCCATGTTGACGGCCAGCAAGCTGTACAGGTGCAGGGTCGTGGCGGACACATCGGTCCCCGGCGGGACCAGTTTGAGGTACTGTTTGTAGCGGGCCGCGGCCGAGTGCAGATCCCCGGCCGACTCCGCGATGCTCGCCGCCTGGAGCAGGAGCCCCGGCGCGACATCGCGGCGCTGGGCGAGGTAACTCTTCGCCACCGCCGCCGCTGCCTGCGGCCGGCCGGCTTCGCCACCCAGGGTCAGCAGCTTCACCATGGTCTCGCCCGAGGCGGACGAAGGATCGCGCTGCACCGATTCCACCAACTGCTGGAACTCCGCGACCTTCGGGTCCGGCGCGTTCGTCGCCACCTGCGCGTTCGCGTTCAACCCGGCCGCCATCAGGCCAACCACTACACCGTATCGCATCGTCCGTTGCATAGCTTGCGTGCTCCGCTTCATGGCGATTTCTCCCCGGCCGCACCACCCTCGGCGGTCTTCAGTTTGGCCTCAATCTTCGGCATCACTTGCCGGGCCTTCTCCGCGTACGGACTGCCCGGGTACTCAAAGAGGAGTTGTGCGCACTTGTCCCGGGCCTTGGCATAATCGCCGGAGCTGTACGCGACCAACACCCATTTCAACAACATCGCATCGAGGAACGCCGCGTCCGGGTGATCCTGGAAGACCTGCTCCAGCAGCTCGTTTGCCTGTGCGAAATCCTGCATCTCGACGTGGTAGTCGACCAGCTTGGCCAGCGACTGCCCCGCGAACTCGCTGTCCGGATAGCGCTCCGCGCACACCTTGTACTCCTGGATCGCCGCCTCGCGGGCGCCCGGCTTGCCCGCGTTCATCGTCTCAGTGGCCTCGGCAATCCGGAACTGGGCCTCGGCCTTGGCCTGCGACTTGGACAGGGCCAGAATCTGCTTCAACACCCGGAGCGCCTCGTAGTAATCCTTGTTCTCCAGGCGGATGCGGGCGATTCCCATCAAGGCTTCGTCCACCAGGGGCGAGTCGGGGTACAGCCGGTTGAACACGCCGCACGTCGCGATCGCACTCTCGAAGTCGTCCGCCGCCATATGCAGTTCCCACTTCGTCTTGAACGCCTGCTGCTTCAAGTCGCTGGGAATGGGACTCGACGTGCGCACGATGTAGTCCACGCGCTCCAGCCCGTCGAGGGCCTTCTGTTTGGCGCCCTTCATCAGGCCCATGCTCTTGAAGATGCGGGCCAGCTCGAGATAGGCGCTGGCCTCGACGAGATTCTTCCGCGTCCTCACCACCGGGTCCGACACCACGTCCTGTGAGGCGCGCGGCCGGTTGTCGATATCACCGGCCACATGCGTCATCGCCGTGACCTCGTGCGAGCCCGGTCCGCTCAGACTCAGCTCGTCGGTATAGCTCGCCACAATCTCGTCGCCGACTGCGCAGGCCAGGGCGTCGTCCCCGGGCTTGGCCGGCTTCTCCGGATCAATGCCCCGAATCATCACTTTGCCGACAAACCGCCCGGAATGCACAGGCGCCGGACCGGTTTCCGTGAGTCGAATCGTAACTTCGCCGCGCGTCTTGTACTGATGAGTGGATTCGTCGTCCAGGATCTTCTTCAAGTCCACGGTGCCCGACGTGTCGGTTTCATCGGTCTGTTCCCGGTAACGGGCCGTGATCTTGACAGCGACCGATTCGGCGGCATCGCTGACATCGAGGTCGGCGTCGCGCAGCGTGATGCAGAGCGCCTGGTCCTGGAACGCCGCGACCGCCGGCGTCTCAAAGTCCCCCAGCGTAAAGGCCAGCGTCCCCGACGATACCACGCGCGCCTTCGTTTCACGGACCACATTGGTCGAGCCATCCTGCGTGTTGGCATCCGTATAGCGGACTGTAATGATATCGCCGCCCAAAACCTGCAGGACGTGGTCCCCCGGCCGGGCCACGCCGATCTCGGTGGCAATCGAGCCAACCAGCACATTGCCATCCGCGCTCAGCGGCATGCACTCAAGCCTCTCACGATCCCCGTGGGTGGTAACCACGTCGACCCAGGTCTGCTTGCCGAGTCTCACGAGCACAGGCAGGTCCTTGTCGGTCACCTTGACGTAGAACCGCCGGCCCGCCTCGACCATGTCGGTGACCCCGCCATCCGCATCCGCGAACGTCCCGACAAGATTCAGCGCTTCGATGGCCTTGCTCCAGTTCTGCTGCGCGAAGTGACACATGCCGATATAGAAGAAGGCCTGGTTCGCCCAGACCGTGTTGGCGTAGTTGGTCGTGATCTTGCGCAGGATAGGGAAGGCCGCGCCGTAGTTGCGGACCTGGAAGTAAGCCGTGCCTTCCAGGTACATGCCCTCCAGGTACATCTCCCGGTCGGCAGGCGCCACTTCCTCGGTCGCGTTTTCCAGTCCCTTGAGATTCGTCAGGTAGCCGATGGCCTTCAACTGATCGTGGTTCGCGATGTAGTAACGGCCGAGGGCCAGGTAGGCCGAGTACCGGACGCGGCTTGCAGGGTACTGCTCGATCACCGTCTCGAGCATTTTTACGCCGCGCTCGTTTTCGCCTGATGTAATCAACTCGTTGGCCTTATCCAGCAGGCGGCTGGCCTCAAAGTCGCCCTCGCCCGCCTCACCGGCCGTCTTGGCCTGGCGGGCCGCCCAGGCGGAACCCGGCGCCGCCGCCAGGAGTGCCCCGAGGGCCACGCCCACACATACACAGGCGAACCGCCCGCTTGTCCGCCGCGCTCCGCGTTCCGCTCTCAGCGTTTCCGTATTATTCTGCATCGACGCCTCCGCCTATTTTGACGCCCAGTCTTTCGAGTTCGAGATGCGCATCGCTGGATTGCCCGCTGGCTGGGTACTTCTTCATGACTCCTCGCAACGCCGCAATGTACTGCTTCTGGTCGCCCGTGTCGCGGTAGGCGAGGGCGACGCGCCAGCCCGCCTCGGGGGCATCCTTCGGGAAGAACCCTTCGATTTCGCGCAGTTGCGCGATCGCCTGGTCCCGCTTGCCATCGCCCATCATGCATTCGGCAATGCGAAAAATGGTGGACGGCGGATTGTCGCCCAGCCGGTACGCCGAGATCGCGTCCGCCCACTGCCGTTTCCACTGCAGGAACTCGCCCTTGGTCCAATACGCTTCCTTCGCATACATCGGCACCTTGGTCAGTTCGTCGGCGAGCTTTAGCCCCTTGTCCGGCTGGCGCGTGTTCTGGAAGAAGCGCACCATCGTCATCTTCCCGCGGTCAGCGTCCTTCATCGCGGCGCAGACCAGGCGCACGCCCTCCTCGTCACGTTGCCAGATCCAGCGGGCCAGATTTTCGCGCGCGTCGTCCGTCATGGTGTCCGGCTTCAGCTTGCCGATCGCGTTGCGCGCCAGGCCCACGTCGATGCTGCGCTCGTACACCGTCTGGATCAGGCTCTGGATATCGCCGTTCGCCATCTTGTCGAACGCGAGCTTGGCGTAGTACTCGTCGATCTTCGCTTTCCGCCCCGCGTAAAGCCCAATCCACTTCACGACGCGGCCGTAGTCGCCTTCCTTCTGGTGCTGCGCAAACTGCTGGTCGAGCCGCTCCATCCATTTGGTAGCGTCGCCATCGCAGTTCAGCTTGTACCGGGCAACGTTGATCTGATAGTCGTCCCACGTCAGGTTCTTGCCGTCCATCACCCCGACCCAGTACTGGAAGTAACGATCGCGGTTGGCCTTGTCCGCCTCGTTGAAGGTTCCGTACCGGTCGATGGCCTCCATCACCCGCCACCAGTAGTTGCCATCCTCAGGGGTCCGGGGCGAATCCTCGAAGGACTCGACCTTGTCATAGAAGCTGCGCAGCTTCGCCGCGTCCGGGGTCGCCCGCACGAAACACTCCACCGTCTTCGAGATGGCATAGTTCGCCGCCTCGCGGTTGCTGCGGCGGAAGTCCACGGCGACCTGCTGGTAATAGGCGACCGCCTCCGGCCACTTGTCCTGGCGCACCAGGTTGTCGCCCAGCCGGTTGATGGCGACGGCGGCCAGAAAGTGCTTCCGGTAATCCTTATCCTGTGCCATCTCGGCCCAGGACTTCATCGCTTCCTTGACGTCGCCATTGTCCGAGTGGCACTGCCCTATGTAGTAGAGCGCCGCGCCCGCATAGTCGACCGAGTTGGGGAAATAGTCGAGCACCTCGTTGTAGAGCTTGATGGCGTCGTTCCGCTTGTTGTCACGCTGCATCGACCGGGCCTTGCGCATCACGGCGTAGGGGATGGCCAGCGACTTCGGGTACTGGAGGATGAAGGCGTCGTACTCGGCGGCGGCGCTCCGGAATTCGCCTTGCCCGAAGACCTTGTCGGCCTTCGCCAGCAGCACCCCTTCGAACGTGTCGAGTCTCTTGTAGTCGGACTCCGCCAGCGGCACTTCCTCACGCATGTCGATCACGACCGCCCGCGCAGCCGGCGCCATCGCCATCGCCGCCAGCATCACCCCCATCGCATATAGTCGCAACGTCACTCGCATATCGCTGTCCTTAACGGTCGCATCGGTTCGGTCCAGCCGGACAAAAAACGGCCAACAGTATACATGCAGCTTCCGTGCCAGCGCAACCCCAGACTTTGCCGGCAACAGTCACGGAGCCGTCGGCAGTGGCCTTCTGCGTTTGTCACGCCCCCCGCGACCGGCTGTTTACTAAGGATAGCAGGCCGTTCCCACCCCAACGGTGCCCGAGGCGCCTTCGCTAGCCGCGCGGCAAACGCTCCGGGCAGGCCGAGACGTCAATCCGGAAGGCGGCCGCCAAGCCCCGGCCGCCGGCACCTGCATCTCCCGGTGCGCGCCTTCCGCATTCGACATGACGCACCCTCGGGACGCACTTAGGAACACGTCACGCCGAAGAACACGATGGCCGCACCCGGGGCTTCCAGGCTCACGGTGATCCGCGCCCGCCCCTGCGCGTCCCGCTCGACGGTCACGCCCGCGGTCGCCTGAATCCCCTCCGCCACCCGATGCGTCGTGACGTACACGTAATGCCCCCCCGCTGAGGCGAACAGCACCACGGCGCCGCGCCCGCTCGTCGCCGACACCTTCTCGTACACTTCCGGGCTTCCGCCGCTTCTCCCATCGAGCACGGGACTCGCCGCGGTAATGTCGTCGCGGACCTGCTTGTACAGCCCGAGCCACCGACCGAACCGCGCCACGCCCTCGCCCGAGATCGACAGCAGGTCGCCCCAGATGCCGTTCTGGCCGAGGATCAGCGAACCGATGTTGATGAGTTGGGACCGCTCCGGATCGTCCGGGAGATAGTGCGTCAGGAACAGCACGGACGGGATCCACCGGTCGAACGCCAGGGGCGTCCGGCAAATCCAGCCGCGCGCCGGCCCGGGGTAGACGAATAGGTTGCTCCAGATCCCGTGTGCGCGGTCGTGCGGCAGGTCGTAACTGCTGAAGTAGGGCCCGTTGTTGATAAGGAAGTACTTGCCCGCCGCCAGGAACGCCAGCCCCACGCTGCGTCCACCTTCGGTGATATCGAAATCCACGATCGCCTCGGGACAAGCCGCGCACAACCGGTCGATCACGCGCGTCATGTAGCGGACCTGCTCGAAGGCGTAGACGTCCGCCCGCTCCTGCGCCGTCGCGTCCGCCCCCCCGTGCCAATGGCGCGCGTCGTCGCACCCGTACTGCCCCACGGCGTCC
>CAITUY010000054.1 GCA_903895695.1 uncultured bacterium | reverse complement strand
GCCTTTTTATTTGCCATTCTCGGCAAGTCCACACGTCTCCCCCAAAATGGCGCGAGACCATACGCTGCTGGTTGGGTTCACAGGGTTCTTCAAAAATAAACATCAACCAAAAGGATCAACATGAATGCGGTCGTCACAGCGACCGAACCTGACATTCTTGCTGCTGGTGTTCTGCTTGGCCTTGGTGGTCAACTTTGGCGTCGGGTTGAAGTTTGGCATCGCCAAACCCATGGCCAGCGATGCCGAGCACTACCTGGACATCGCTCGCAGTCTGGCGGCTGGGCACGGCTTCTACCTGCCGCATGGCTTCTGGCCCCAGGCCCCGACCATGAGCCGTTCACCGGCCTGGCCCTTCACAGTTTCGCTAGCCTTGCGGCTCTTTCCGCACGCGGCGCCCGACACAGTCATGCGGTGCCTGGTGCTCACGTTGAACGCGCTTGTGGCTACGCTCGTGGGTGCGCTGGCGTTGCGGCTGTTCGCGTGGCGTTCCGTGGCGCTTCTGGCGGCCGCGGCCTATGCCGTCTACCCGACTCCGCTTTTCCTGGCCTGCCAGGGGGCCTCGGAGACGATCTTTCTGCTGTGCGGTCTGGCAGGAACACTGCTCGTGCTTGGCAAAGGCTGGCGGCCGTTCGTCGGCATGCTCGTGCTGGGGTGTGCGGCCCTGTCGCGGCCGAATTTTGTTCTGTGGGTCGGGTCCGCCGGAGCGCTGTGGCTCGTCTCGGCCGTGTGGACGCGTTCACTGTGCCTCGCCGGTACGGGGCGGCGCGCCGCTGCCGCGCTGCTCTTCCTGGTTCCCTCGCTGCTGTGGGCTGCGCGCAATTACACGGTTTGCGGCGACTTCCCGGTGTTCAGCACATTGCGCGGCCAAACGTTCTACGGGGGTAACAACGCCGTTGTCGCGGATACACTCGAGTACTGGGGGTACTGGGTGTTCCCCGATCTTGTGCCGGGCGAGCCACGCATGGAGGACCTGGCCCGGACGAAGTCCGAGTATCAGGTGGACTGCTACTACTATGCCCGCGGCAAGGACTACGTGCGCCAGCATGCATTTGCGATGCCGCGGCTGGTACTGGGAAAACTCGTACGTGCCTATGTGCCCATGCCGTGGAAACCGGCGTGGGGAACCTACGCGATCTCCGTGCTGCGACTTGCCCTCTATGGGCTGGCCGCGACGGGAGCGCTGCTGGCCTGGCGCCGAACCGTGCCCGTTTTCAGGCTTGTGGTGGGCGCCATGATCCTGACTAACGTGGCCACCGTCATGGTCTTCTGGGGGTGCGCCCGGTTCGCCTTCGCGTGGGAGCCGTTCGTGTTGCCTTGGGCAGCCTTTGCCGTGTGGCAGGTCTGCACCGCGCGTTCACGCCGTGCTATTTCTGAGGTAGGGCGTGGGCGTCCCCGCCCCGCCGGGACAGGAACGTGACAGTCACGGCGCGGCGAGGACCCGCCACGGCGGGCAGGCAGCCGTCGCCCTACCTGCTGTAGGCCATTGACGTAAGAGCACTCATGCATGTCTTTCTGACCATCGACGTCGAGACCTACACCGGCGATTATGAGGCAGATGTCTGGGCGGGCGGCTTGGGGCTGGGCTACCTCGTCGAGACGCTGGCGCGGCCGGGTTTCCAGGCAACGTTCTTCATTGAGGCGCTGGGTGCGCGTCGATGGGGCCCGGCCGGCGTGACGCGTATCTGTGCGTTCCTGCGCGACCATGGACACGATATCCAACTGCATCTGCACCCGGTTGTGGCGACGGCCTGGGGGCTGGAAGACCGGTTTGACCGGTTGTGGGCCTACGACCGGCAGACCCAGTTCGGCCTGATCGCGGAAAGCCGGCGCCTGCTCGCTACTTGCGCGGGCGAGGCGTCCTGCGCTTTTCGGGCCGGCGATCTGGCAGCCAATGACGACACGCTCCAGGCCATGGTGGAGAACGGTCTCAGGATCGGGTCCAACCGCGACCTGGATACCCGCGCCTCCATCGCCAGCCGCTTGAATGGCGGGTGGACCGCACCCAACGACCTTGCCTGCCGGGAGGGCGTGATCGATGTGCCGGTCAGTTGCTTTCGGAGTCCCTTTCCCCGGCTCGACGGGGCTTACCGGCACCTTCAGATCACGGCTGCCGGGTCTGGCGAGACGCGCTGCGTGCTCCGCGGCATGGCCCGGACCGGCTACCGGTCCGCGGCGGTGCTCACGCATCCGGGCGAATTCTTCGAGCGGACCGCGGCGGGGCCTGTTCCGAATTTCAAAAACCGCCGCCGCTGGGAAGCGCTGCTGCTTTTTCTGCAGGAAACCGGGTGGCCGGTACGGGGCGTCCGTGAGGCCGGGACGCTGGATGGCGGGGCCCGGCCGCCGCCGCCAGTGGTGCGGGGCAGCGCCGTCCATGCCGCGGTGCGCGTGTTTCAGCAGGCGGAGTGGCGCTTGAGGAAACGGCTGCTGCGTCGCCGGAGTCGGCCCGCATGAACTTGGAACCCGTCAATCCGGCGGCCTTGCCGTCCGACGTTGCGACCGCCTGGCGCGCGGGACTGCGGCGGGGTAGTCCCGAGGCCGCTCTCACGGCCAGCCCCGAGTGGTACCGCCTGATGGCGAGCGGCGAGCCGTCCCGGGCTGAGTGTCTGGCCGTACGCGCGGGAGGCGCGTGCGTGGCCGTGCTGCCACTGCTGGACCAGTCATGGTCCTTGGACTTCCGAGTTGCCGGGCTGACGCTGGGGCATCGCGCCTTACACATTTTGCGAGTTTGCGGTGGTGACCTCGTCGAAGACGGGCTTACCGAGCCGTCACTGCGGGCCGTTTGGACCGACGTGTTTCGCCGGCACGGCGACGTGGAGGCCGTTTGGCTGGACCACGTCGCCGAAGGCGAACGCTCGCGGCTGGTGCTGGAGAGCACCCGCGGCCATCCGGATTGTTTCGCCCGGGTGCTGCAGGCGCGACAGCCCCATTCCTACGCGCGGCTCCGGGCCGGCGAAGCGGGGCCTGCCCGTTCGCGCTCCACCCGACGCCGGGTGGAGCGTTACGAACGTGCGCTGGCGGCCCGGCATGGCGAGGTCAGGCTGGTCGAGTTGCGGACCGAGGCCGAGTTGAACGAGCAACGGACCCCGATCGAGACCTTGATGAACCGGGCCTGGCAGTCCGTGTGGCTGGGGTATCGCATGGACCTGGACGCCCAGATGCCGCTGGCCCGCGCGGGCCTCGTGCGTAGTTTCCTGCTTACCGCGGGCGGGACCGCCGTGGTCTTCCTGCTGGGGTACCAGGGGCACGGCGTTCTCTGTCTGCACCAGATCGGCTACGCCCAGGAAATGGCGGGCTTCAGCCCCGGCACGGTTCTTCTCTCGCGAGTTATGGAGCGGCTGGCCGCCGAAGGACAGGACCTGACAGTCGACTTCGGGAGCGGTGAGGCCGGCTACAAAAAACACTTTGCGCCCGACGTCGGTTCTTCCACGCGCATCCTGGTCGTGCGGCGGACGACGGCATTGCATTCGTTATTGGCGGGCTACGGGCTGGTCACGAGTGTCGATCGTGCGGCGCGCTGGACGCTCGATCATGCCGGAGTCAAGGCCTGGTTGGTCAGGCGCGCCAAGCGGAGGTCGGGACAGTGAGCGGCGAATCGAATCAGGGCCAACCGGCCGGTTTCGGGCGGCGGGTGGCCCGGGCGGCGCGCGAGGCCGTGGAGGCCATGCGTCACGAGGGCGTCCGGCGTACCCTCGCGGGTCTTGCGCGCCGTGGGTTCCGGCGCTCCACCTCGGTCGTCTATGTCATGCCCGGCACGCCCCCGGGTGCCGTTGAACCGGCGGCGCTCACGATTGCCTGCGTAACGGCTGACGACCGGGAACGCTGCGCGGCGGACTTGCGGGCCAGCGGAGCGGCGGATGATCTCCATCTGTTCGCGCGGGGCGCGGTTTGCTACATCGCCTACTGGGACGGCGTGCCGGTGGGGGCCGGCTGGCTGTTCCGCGTGAGTTACCTTTTGCGAAAAGCGGGACTCGGCAGCCGCGCCTGTTACCTGGGCGGCTTTCAGGTTCGCGAGGCGTACCGGGGCAGGGGCATATACCCGGCCCTGCTTCGGGCGATGTGCCGGGATGCCGCGCGTGAAGGGTTGGTTCCCTATATCGACACGACCCCGGACAATGCGGCTTCGCGGCGTGGCATCGTCAAGGCCGGGTTCGAGCGGTGTGGCACGCTCAGGGTGGTCGTCGTGGCCGGCGCGATCGTTCATTGCCGGCTGCATCGCGCCGCCGACGCGGACGGGACGGAAGGCGTGAAAGATTTTGTCATGGTGGCCAATGCGTGGGGCTCGGGCATGGATAATCCCACGAGCAAGCATCGCATTGCGCTCGAACTGGCCCGGCGCGGGCATCGCGTGTTATGGGTCGAGGGCGCCGGCATGCGCGCGCCGAGCGTCGGTTCGGGCCCGGATCGATCGCGCATGGCGCGGATGGTACTGGCGGCGTTGCGTGGCGCCAGGAAGGTGGAGGGCGGAGGGTGGAGGGTGGGGAGACGGGATCTGAGTCAACCATCCGATAATCCTCAATCTTCAACTTTCAATCTTCAATTGATTTGGGTCCTCTCTCCCCTTTTCATTCCGCTGCCCAGGTACCGATTCGTTCGCTGGTTGAACGGTCTTATTGGCGCCTGGTCGGCCCGCGTGTGGTGTCGCTTGCTTGGCTTCAAAGACCCGGTCCTGATCAACTACGTGCCGGTGCTGGCAGGCGTGATGCGGTGGTGGGGAAGGGGGGGCGGGGCGCAAGTCGTCTATCACTGTGTCGACCGCTGGGATGCGTTCAAGATGTACGACTCGGCAGTCATGGCGGAAATGGACCGGCGGTGTTGCGAGTATGCCGACGTCGTGATCGCCTCGGCCTCGGAGCTGCGGACCCGCTGCTTGCGCTGGAATCCGAACACGCGCCTGGTCACGCACGGGGTGGACTACGAGCACTTCAGGAAGGCGGTGGAAGGTGGAGGGTGGAAGGTGGAGGGTGGAGGAGAAGGGTTGACCGCCGACCATAGGAAAGACACAACGCCCAACGCTCAACGTCCAACGTCCAACGCTCAAGTGGATGTGCTTCCATCCTCGACCGTCCACCTTCCACCTTCCACCTGCGACCTCCCATCCGGGCCGATCATCGGTTTCTTCGGCCTGCTGTCGGAATGGGTGGACCAGGCCTTGCTGCTGCGACTGGCCCGCGAGGTCCCCGGGGCGCAGCTCGTATTGATCGGCAAGGCCGACGTGGATGTGACAGCCTTGAGCGGTGTTCGCAATGTTCACGTCTTGGGCGCCCGCCCCTTCCGCGATCTTCCCGGCTATCTGGCCCGCTTTACGGTCGGCATTATTCCGTTCGTTGTGAATGACTTGACCCGGGCGGTCAATCCCATCAAGCTGAGGGAGATGCTGTCGGGAGGCTGTCCGGTCGTTTCCACGGCATTGCCGGAAGTGAAAGCCGTTGAAGGTTGTAGGTTGGAGATGGAAGATGGCCGAAGGCAAGGTGTGTTCGTCGCCGAGGATCATGACGCATTCGTGAGGATGGTGGCCGGATTGGTGGAGCGTCCGCTGTCGGCTGACGAACGCCGGGCGGTGAGCGCCGGCATGGCGGGAGAGTCGTGGGCAGGCAAGGTGGACGAGATATTGAGTATCATCTCCAAGAAGGGCGATTTATGAACATGTTCGCGTTGATTCGATCCGACATCCGGGCCAAGGCCCAGTGGCTCTATGGCGACACGACTTGGCGGTCGTGCGTGAAGGCGCGCTTCACGGACGGCACGCAAGCCATGATCGTGTACCGTCTTATGCAGGCGTCACAGCGATTTGGACTGGCTCCGCTGGCCATGGTGTTCAACAAACTCAATGTCGTCTTTGGCGGCTGCATCATCGGCCGCGGGGCCGATTTCGGTCCGGAGTTTGTGCTGGTCCACAGCCAGGGAGTCGTGATCAACACCGCCGTGCGAGGTGGCAAGCATGTCGTCATCGAGCACCAGGTGACTGTCGGGGCGGAAAAGGGAGCGGCGCCCGTCCTCGGCGATGATGTTTTCATCGGGGCTGGCGCCAAGATCGTGGGGGCTGTCCGGGTGGGCCGTGGCGCCAAGATCGGGGCCAATGCCGTGGTGATCGACGATGTGCCGGAAGGAGCCACGGCCGTGGGAGTGCCGGCGCGAGCCGTGGAGAGAGGGTAGGTCGCGACACCCGATGCTCATTTCCGGAATCATCCTGATCGTCCTGGTGCTCGCCTACACGTGGCTGGTCTACCCGGCCTTGATGTTGTGGCTGGGCACGAGACGGGCTCGGTCGCAGGTGGCCGTCGCGCTCCGCGCGACGGAAGAACCCGCCCGCACAGCGGTCGGGCCACCCCCGCCCGTTATTATCCTTTTCTCCGCCCATAATGAGGAGGCGATCGTCGTGCCGCGTCTCGCGAATCTCGAAGCGGTCGACTATCCCGCCGACCGGGTGCAGGTCCGGGTCGGGGTTGACGGCGGGACGGACCGGACGGCCGTACTGGCGCAAGGGTGGGCGGCGGCACACCCCAATGTTACCGCTATTGTCGCGGAACAGAATCGCGGCAAGATGGCCATGCTGAAGCGCCTGGTCCGGGAAGGTGGAGGGGAAGAGGCGACCCTCCTCGTCTTCACCGACGCCAACACGATGTTCGACCCGGATGCCCTGCGGCGGCTCGTGGCTCCATTCGAGGATCCGGCCGTGGGCGGCGTGTGCGGGCGGTTGGTTTTGGAGCACGGCGCGTCGGGCCAGACCGACGAACGCGCGTACTGGGATACCGAGAGCCGGCTCAAGGAAGCGGAAAGCACACTCGACTCGTGCCTTGGCGCCAACGGCGCAATCTATGCGATCCGTGGCGGCCTGTTTGATGGCGACACTCCCGATAACACGATCGTGGATGATTTCGTGATCGGCATGAAAGTGCGCGAGCAGGGCTTCAGGATGGTGTTCGAACCGCGGGCGGTGGCACGAGAGGAGTTGCCGCCGGCCGTATCGGACGAGTGGCGTCGCCGTGTCAGGATCGGGGCCGGCGCGTACCAGGCGATGGCGCTGTGTCGGCGTTGCCTGGCGCCCCGCTATGGGACGTTCGCGTGGGTGTTCTGGTCGCACAAAGTGTTGCGGTGGTTTACGCCGCATCTCATGCTCGTCGCGCTCGGCTTGGCAGGGGCTTGGGGATGGGCCCAGTGTTCAGTGTTCAGTGTTCAGGGGCGGGGGCTGGCCGGGATTGGGGTTGTTGCTGGCGGCATCGCCGTTCTGGGTGTCATTCTTTGCGTGGAGTTGACACTTCGTCCTGCTGCCCGCGTGGCCAAGCCGATCCGGCTGGCGGTCTATTTCTTCACCATGCAAGTGGCGCTGTTCGTGGGGTTCATCCGGTTCTGTCGCGGCGGGTTGACGGGAACGTGGGAGAGGACCGAGCGGGGTGGTGAACGCGCAGGCCGCCATGTTTAAAGCCATCGACAAATGGTTGCCCGGTTACGTGATGTCGCGCTTGCGCCGACCCAGGAGTCCGGCCGGTGCCCGTCATCTTTTCTTCTGCGTCGCGGATCACTTCGAGCCGTTTCGGGGAAATGGCGATACCGCCGCGGCGCTTGCGTTGGTCAAGGCGTGGGTGGCGGCTTATCCCGAATCTGTTCGCGGGATACGCGATGCCGACGGGCGGCCTCCGTTACATACGTTTTTCTATCCTCAGGAGGAATACGACGCCGCTGTTCTCGACCCGTTGGCGGGCGTTTGCGGCAATGGTTTCGGTGAGGTGGAGATCCACCTGCACCATCGGCACGATACGCCGGACGGGTTGCGCGAAAAATTGGCCGCGTTCCGGGACGTCCTGCATCAGCAACACGGGTTGCTGGGGCGAGAGAGAGGGTCGGGGGTCGGGGGGCGAGGATCGGGAGCAGGGGACCGAGACGAACGAGGCGCCATTCGTTACGGGTTCGTTCATGGGAACTGGGCTTTGTGCAATTCACGGCCGGATGGGGACTGGTGCGGGGTCAACGAGGAACTCGGTGTTCTGGCTTCCACCGGGTGTTATGCGGACTTCACGTTTCCTTCGGCCCCCTCGCCAACCCAGGCGCGCATGGTCAATTCGATTTACCGGGCTACGGACGTTGAGGGTCGGCCTCGTGGGGCGGATCGGGGCGTGCGCGTGGTCGCGCAGGTGGAGGGTCGAAGGGGAGAATCGGATACCCTTCCACCTTCTGCATTCCACCCTCCACCTCCGCTTATGATCGTTCAGGGACCGCTCGCCCTGAACTGGCGGTGGAGGAAGTGGGGCGTTTTGCCCCGGCTTGAAAACGCCGAAATCACGAACGCAAATCCCCCGACGCGCGATCGGCTGCGTTTGTGGACCGACCAGTGGATCGGTGTCGCCGGCCGGCCGGATTGGGTGTTTGTCAAAGTGCATACCCACGGTTGTCTGCCCGCCAACCGGGACGTGATCCTTGGGGCTGCCATGCGCGACCTGCATGTCACCCTGCAGCGTGAGTTCAATGATGGGCGGGCGTGGCGACTGCACTACGTGACGGCCCGGGAATTGTATAACCTGGTTCGTGCCGCCGAAGAAGGGTGGACGGGAGAGCCCGCTGAGGCGCGCGACAGGGAGATCGGCCCGCCCCCCGTGTGCAGCCGCTGAGCCATCTTCAATCCGCCATTGACTGGCGTTCCGGAGCAGCCATAATAGCGTGTCTTTTCAAAGGTGACGGGGCGGTCACATGAGCTACTACAAGATACTGGGATTGAGCGACGAGCCGTTTTCGACGAGCCCCGACCCGTCATTCTTTTACCTTTCCAAACAGCACAAAGCGGCACTGACCCGGTTGCGGATCGCTTTGAACCTCAAGCGCGGGCTCAGCATCATCGTGGGAGATGTCGGGACCGGCAAGACGACGCTCAGCCGAAAGCTGTCGCAGGTTCTACGGGAAGAGCCTGACGTGTGCTTCCACATGGTCCTCAACCCCTACTTCAAGACACAGAAGCAGTTCCTGAGCCGTCTCGTGGCTTTGATGCACGCTCCCGTGGATCCCAAGAAGACTTCTGGGCTGGACTGCATCGAGGCGATCGAGCAATTCTTGTACAAGACGGGCGTGCAGGAGCGTAAGAGGGTGATTCTGCTGGTCGACGAGGCTCAGTTGTTGCCGGATTATGTTCTTGAGATTCTTCGCATTCTTCTGAATTATGAAACCAACGAGTTCAAGATCCTCCAGTTGATTTTGGTGGGGCAACTGGAACTGATCCCCGTGTTGAGCAAGATGCCCAACCTGTGGGATCGGATTGCGCTCAAGTGCGTGATCAAGCCGCTGGACGTCGACGAGGCGCGGGAGATGATCCATTTCCGCATCCAGCAGGCCGGCTATCAAGGAGGGGGGCTGTTCACCGACGGGGCGGTCCGCGCCATCCACGAGTATACGCGGGGGTATCCCCGGCAGATGTCGATGGTTTGTCATAATTTACTGGAAACAGCGGTCATGCAGGATAAGCGACTCGTTGATGAGGCCCTTGTTCGCGACGTTACCGCCGCAGATTTGAGACCGCAGGTGCCGCAAGCGGGAGGATTGCCGGATGTCTTCTGAGAAAGAGCTGACGCCCGAGGAGCGACTGCTGGCGCTCATTCAGCAGGACACGCGCCAGGGCGCGGCAGCCCCCGGATCGGCGTCAACCCCGGCTCAAACGACTCCCAAGGTCATTCCGCCGACGGAGCCGTCGACGGTGGCACCGGCTCCTTCGCCTGCGCCTGTTCCTGCGGTCGTTACCGCGCCCGTCGCGCAGAGCCGTGAGGAGCGTGCCCCGATACCGGTCGCTCCGCCTCCCGTGGCTGCAGCCCCGGCCGAACGGGGGGCCGTTCCCACGGCCGTTCCTGAGGGTGCTGCTCTCAAGAAGGCGAACGCCGGGGAAGCGAGAGGTGCTCCGGCTGTAGTGGCGGTCGCGCCGGGCGCTAAGAAGGAAGAGGCCGCGGATGCGGACCGGAAGCTGAAACTCGCGGCGACTCCCGCAGCGGCAGCGGCACCAGCGCCGGCGGCTGCACCGGCTCGATCCGCGCCCCTGGCGCCGCCCACGGCGGCCGTTGCGTCCGGTCCGGCGGTCGCCGCCGCGGCGCCGCCTGCCGCCCCGCCTTCGCCAGCCCCCCGTCGATCGAAGCCTGTACGGGCACCAGGCATCCCCTCCGTCGGATGGCCCTTGGCCAACCGGGTGCTGGCACTTGTTGTCCTTGTTCTCTTGGTATTGGTCGTCTATAGTATCGCCTCAATTCAGTCTGGCATTGAGGCGGACTTGGTCAGGCAGGTGAATGAAGCGGGGGAACTAGCCGCGGTTCCGGTCGGGGATGCACCCCTGAAGGCGCCCGAGCTGGATGGGATACTTCAGAAGGTGCAGGTCCGGGACATCTTCCAACCGCTGGAAGTCACTGGAACGACAACGAATTCGCCGGGGGGCGAGAAGAAGACGGACTTCAAACTGGTGGGGGTATCGATCGACACCAAGACGCCGGAAGCAACCATGGCGATCCTTCGTAACAAGACCTCGTCGCAGACATTCTTCGTGAAAGTCGGTGAAGCGCTCGGTGACACGGGTTATACGTTGGGCCGCGTGTTGGCGGATCACGTCATTTTGAAGAAGCAAAAACAGGAGATTGAAGTCAGGTGAGACGGATCATAATCCTCGCAGCGGTACTGGCGGCCCTCGCGTGGGGTGCCCGGGCGGACGATCCGGTTGTCCCGCCTCGTCCGGACCATTCTCCGAAGACGATCACGGAGTATGGGCTCACCAACCTCGATCGGAAGATATCCCTCGACCTGATCGACCCGATGGAGATCGGCGACCTGATCAAGTTCCTGGCCGTCAAAGGCGACTTGAATGTCATCGTTGGGAGGGATGTCACCGGCACGACGAAATTGATGCTCAAGGATGTTCCCCTTGGCGATGTGATCGAGATCGTCCTGGCCGCCAACAACCTCGCCTACGAGGTTCGCGGCACCATCATCAAGGTCATGACCGACAAGGAATATCAGTCCCTGTACGGCGTGAGCTTCTACGAACGAAAACAAGCGAAGATCATCCAGCTCAAGTATGCTTCGGCCAAGGACATGGCGGCCATTCTGGAGCCGATCAAGAGCTCGGTGGGCAAAATTGTTTCCGATCCCGCCACCGGAACGCTCGTGCTCATCGATACGCCTGAGAAGATTCGGGAGATGGAGGCTGTGGTCCGGCAGGCCGAGATTCCCACCGTGTTGCGCGAGAACCCCACGGTGACGACCAACTTCGTGCTGCAGTATGCCCGCGTAGAGGATGTCGAGCCCCAGATCACCCCGTTGCTGAACAAGGAAATGGGCCAGGTGCACTCGGACAAACGGACCAAGACATTGGTCGTGACGGACCTGCCGAATAACATCAGGCGGATCGCCGCAATGGTTGCCGCGTTCGACAAGGAACAGCGGCAGGTCTTTATCGAGGCCAAAATTGTCCAGGTCGTCCTGAGCGACGAGTTTAAGATGGGCGTGAATTGGGACCATGTCTTTCAGGGCTTGGACCCCCGCTTTGCCGTGTCGGCCGCAGCGCAGTTCCCCCTGGCCCTGCAGGCAGCGGATCCGGCCGGGACGCTCAACTACCGGACTATTGCCTCGGGCAGTGACTTGAATATCGTCGTACAGGCCCTCCAGACGGTGGGCGATGCGAAGGTGTTGTCGGACCCCCATATCGCGGTTCTGGACGGCCAGGAAGCGACCATCAAGGTCATCTCGCAGCAGCCCTACGCCGAGCTTGGGTACGATACGGGGTCGACCAATGTGACGACCAAGACCTACAAGTTCATCGACGTAGGCGTGACCCTCGGTGTAACGCCCCGCATTAACGACGAAGGCTTTATCACGGTTAGCATCAAGCCCGAGGTGAGCACTATCCTCGGGTTCTACGACACGGCCGGCGGACAGGGCGTTCCGATTGTGAAGAAGTCCACCGCCGAGACGAGCGTCGTCGTAAAGGATGGGGTGACGATCATCATCGGCGGGTTGATCGACGAAACGACCAGCAAGAACACCACGGGGTTGCCTTTGCTTAGCCGCATTCCGTTCCTCGGTGCGCTCTTCAGGACCACCGATACGCTCACCCAGAACGCCGAGCTCATCGTCCTTCTTACGCCCCGCATCGTGACCGGCACCAAGTTTTTCGAACGCAGCAGGGATATCAAGAAGCAGCCCCACCTGGCAGCGCCGAACTCCACTCCTGCGACGGCCCCCACGCCTGCCGTGACGCCTATGCCGGAATCGCTGTGAGTCGATGCGGACGCGCCGCCCGCCTGCGGGCTGGTGGCGCCACGGGACACGGGCCGGGGCCTCGAAGATGGCCATGATTGCACAGCCTCTAGCAGCTTTCCGGGTTGGACGCTTGACGCTTCTCCGGGTCGCCATGACCAGGTGGCTTGGCTCGCCGGTACATGTAGCCGTTCTCGGGCTGCTGCTGGCAGGCGCGGTTCGTGGGCAGACCAACCCTCCGGCGGCAGTCCCGCCCATCATCGATGCCGGGGCCTACCAGCAGGTGGTCGACGAGAACGTCGACCTGCGCCGCGAACAGGCCCGACTGACCCGCGACGCCAACGACTTGCGCCGTCGCAATGCCTCGCTGCTTCTCCAGATCCAGGAGCTTGACCGCAAGCAGGACGCCTTGGCGACGGCATTGGCCGGAATGCAGCCGCCGGAGGAATTGAGGGCCGAACTCGCGCGGACCCGCCAGGCCAGGGATGCGTTGAGCCGCGAAGTTGAGCAAGTGCGGGCCGAGGCCGGGACCTCCGGTCCAGCGCACGCCGCCGTGCCGACGCCGGCTCCTGACTCCGATCTATTCCACAAGCTCGAACACGAGAACGCGGACCTGCGGGCGCAACTGGCCAAGGCCATCGACTCCTCGCAAAGCGCGAATCAGGCGCGTGAGGTCGTTGGTCGCAGGGAAGACCGGCTCAAGGCCCAGGTGGAGGAACTGACTGCGGAACTCGGCGGCCTGCGGCATGAAGTCGAGCAGGCCACCGCGCGGGAGAGGGCGTACAAGGCGGCGATCGTCAAGATCGCCCGCAAAGCCGCCGCCTATGAAACGGCGCTACGCGCGGCCACGGCGAAGACCGTGACCGTGGGCGTTGAGGTCGCGCCGAATGCCGTGGTCACGACGAACGCTACCGCTTCAGCCGGCGCGCGCTCCCGCACGGCCGGCACCTCCGCCCTGGACGCGGTCCGCAAGGCAATGGCCGCCGGCCGCTATCGCGACGCTGAGCGCCTGTGCCGGGACGGGTTGGACCGCGACCCCACGAACGCCATGCTGCATTACAACCTGGGCGTCCTCTACGACGACTACCTGGGCGACCCGCGGGCCGCGGCCGTTCACTACCGCAAGTACCTCGATTTGAGCCCGGGCGCGCCCGATGCCAGCATTGTACGTTCCTGGCTGCTGGAATTGGACGCAAAAGCGCGGTGAACCGCGAACTCAGAATCCTGATCCTGGCGTTCGTGCTGATCGTCGGTCCGGCGGTCATCCTTACGGGCTTGGCGAGTCGCGTGATCGCCCATTGGCGCGTGATCCTCAAAACCCAGTTGGAGCATGCCGCCTCCCGGGTGTTGGACCAGACCGCCGTTTCCACCAGGGCCGACGTACTGGGCGTCTGCGACGCATTGCGGAAATCCGTGACGCGAAGCTGGGGTGGCGAAAGCGGGCGATGGGCGGCGGTGGCCCAGGCCGCCGCCGGGTTTCGGGCGGTGGCGCCGTGGTGCCGTGACGTCTGCTTGGTGAGTCCGTCGGGCACCGTCATCTACCCGCCGCCCGTGACCGAGACGCCGGGCGACGCGATAGCGGAGGGGCCGGAGCGGCCGATCTACCGGTTGAGCGCGGTAGCGGAAGCCCTTTCGCTGCATTTTTCGCGGACTAACGATGCGGCTGCCGTCAGGGAGTACGCCAAGGCGTTGGCCCAGCCCGGCCTCGCGCCGGCCGCAACGGCGGAGTTGCATCTGTGGGCCGGCGCCTGCCTCCGGCGGCTCGGGCGACTCAAGGACGCTGAGTTCGAGCTGCGGCAGGTCGCCGCCGGCTCGGGCGTGGGGGGGCCGGTGTGTGACTCGGACGAAGGGTTTCACCTGGACCTGACGGCACAGCAGGCGCTCGTGGATGTGCTCGACGAGGCGGGCGAACCGGTTCGCGCTCTCGACGAGCTCCAGGCTCTGGCTGATGGCGTCAACGCGCGCTATCCGCGGATCCCGCCCGGCCAGCGCAGCGTATTGATTCAGTTTCTCGCACTCCGCGGTCCGGCGCTGCTGCGCGTGGTCCCGGGTCCCGCGACGGCCCAGCGGTGGGCCCAGTCCGCCGGGCTTCTGGCCGAGTGGCGCCGGGCTGGCGCGCCGGACGAGGCGCGCCGCGCTGCCCTGGCCGCCGGTCTCGCCGTGTGGCGGGCCGCCGCGCCCGACCCGGCGTGGCGCTGGATCGGCGTCTCGCCGGACGAGGTCTTTCTCATGTGTCCCGGACCCGAGGGGACCGTCCTTGCCGTGGCCGTCGACGCGGTCCGCCTGCAGGCCGAACTCGACGGGGACGCGCGTCGTAGCGCGCCCGTCTCCACCCGTTTTGATGTTGTCTCCCCTTATGTGACCAACCCCCCGCCCGCCGAGTCGTCGCTGGTGCTGGCGCAGTGCCGCCTTGTGCCGCCCTTGGGAGCGTTCGCCCTGACCGCCCGGCCGGCCGATGAGGCCGCCTTCGAGGCCGGCGCCCGCCTCCAGACGCAGCTCTATACGTGGGGCGTCGGCGTGTTGGCGCTGGCCATCGTGGCGGGCGGGATCCTGCTGTGGCGGATCAGTGTGGCTGAGATTCGCAGTGCCAGGCAGCGCAGCGAATTCGCCGCCGCCGTCTCGCACGACCTGAGGACTCCGCTGTCGTCCATGCGCATGCTCGCGGAGAGTCTGCATCTTGGGCGTATAACAGAGGAGGGGAAACGGCAGAGGTTCCTGGCAACCATCGTCAACGAGTGCGACCGCCTCGGCCGCCTCACCGAGCGTGCCCTGTACTTCATCCGTCTCGGCCAAGGCGCTCTCCGTTACCGCCTCACCGAAGGCGACCTCGGCGCCCTGATCCGCGAGACCGTCGAGACCTATGCCGCCTCGGGCGTCGACCGGGATCGTCATCTGCGGTTGCACGTGGCCGCGCAACTGCCGGCCGTGCGTTTCGACGCGGGCGCCATGGAGCAGGTGGTGTCCAACCTGCTGGACAACGCCGACAAGTATTCGCCCGAACACAAGGATGTCCTGGTCTCCGTGGAAGCATCGACCGACGGTCGGGGGGTCGTGCTGGCGGTGCAGGACCGAGGGATCGGGATTCCGCCCGAAGACCTTCGGCGAATCTTTCAAGCCTACTACCGGGGTGAACGGGCCAAAGCCAGCGATGCTTCAGGCATCGGCCTTGGCCTGGCCTTGTGCCGCCATATCGTCCGCGCCCACGGCGGGCGGATTGAGGTGGAAAGCGTCGAGGGGGAAGGCAGCATTTTCCGGGTGGTGTTGCCGGCTGCGTAAACGTGGAATGCCGCAAGAGGTGAACGATGACTATGACTCGACCCAAGAGCGTGCTGGTTGTGGAAGACGACGAAGCGCTGATGCTTGGCCTTGAGGAGAACCTCACGGTGGCGGGGTACCGCGTTTTCAAGGCGGCAACAGGTCCTGATGGCTTGAAGCAGGCCCTGGAGCGCAAACCCGATCTGATTCTCCTGGATGTCATGCTGCCCGGCGCAAGCGGGTACGATGTGTGCCGCAGCATTCGCGAAAAAAAAATCTTCACGCCCGTGGTCATGCTCACGGCGCGCAAAGAAGAGTTCGACAAGCTCGTCGGCTTTGACATGGGCGCCGACGACTATGTCACCAAGCCGTTCAGCATCAAGGAGTTGCTGGCCAGAATCAAGGCGATCATGGGCCGCTCCAACCGGCGCGTGGAGGGTCGGGATCAATACCGTTTTGGGGACTTCCTGCTCGACATCCCCTCCCGGACGCTGACGCAGCGCGGCAAGGAAATCACACTGACGCGGACGGAATTCGACCTGCTGGCGTACCTGTTGGCGAACGAGGGCAAGTCGTTGTCGCGCGAAACGCTGCTCCGGGATGTCTGGGGCATGGAGTACTACGGCACGCAGCGCTCGCTGGACACCTTTGTGGCCATGTTGCGCGCCAAGATCGAGAAGGACGTGAAGACGCCGAAACACATCCTGACCGTGCACGGCGTGGGGTACAAGTTCGCAAGTTGAGACCCCGCCCGGGAAGGGGAGGGGTCAGGTTTTGGGGTTCAGGGTTCAGGAATAAGGAATGAGAAACGTCGAACATCGAACATCGAACATCGAACGTCGAAGTGCCGGTCCATTCCGGGCTTCGATCGTCGACGTTGGGCGTTGGGCGTTGAACGTTCGATGTTCGGCGTTCCTCTTCCTATTCGCATTTTGGGCTCCGGTCCCGTCCTGTCGCTCCGCCACGCCGGCGCCGGACCCGGAAGCCGAGTTTGCGTCGGCCTACACGTTGGAACTCTCGGGCGCCGATATGGACGCGGCGCTCGCGGGTTACCGTTCCGCGATCGACCGGGCCGGCACCAATGCGGTGCTGGCGGCGCGTGCCTGGTGGCGCATCGGGGTATGTGAACGCCTCCGGGAGCACTGGGCGGCCAGCCGCGAGGCGTGGCTCACCCTCGTGACGAAGTATCCGGGCGTGTTGCCGCTGGCCGAACGGGCTCGCGGCGAATTGCGCGAACTCGACCGCGTCACCGAGCGCGCGACTGTTTCAGGGCAAGTCCTCGCCGCGGGCGGCCAGCCCGCGGCGCAGTCGTTCGTGCTGATCGGCGACTGGCTGTCGGCGGCGCCCACGCTGGTGGATGAGGCCGGCCGGTTCTCCGTGCAGCGGCGAACCATTTCATCCACTGACCCGACCCGGCGTTTCGTGTTTATCTATGCCGAGCACCCGACGCGCGAAGAGGCGATGCTGGAGGTCCTGCCGGTCACCACCGCCTCCACGGGAGTTGTCATTCGTTTGCGGCCGACAGTCACGGCCGACGGCCGCGTGACGGATCCATCGGGGCGGCCCCTCGCCGGCGTCCGCGTCACGACCGAAGCCGTCGATGCCGCCAGCGGGCTCACGCTGCCCTACCAGGTCGTGCTGCCGGCCGCCACGAGCGATTCCAACGGCACCTTCGTCGTGCGGAACCTCGTTGAAGGACTGCCGGTACGGCTCCTGGCCGACCTGGAGGGCTACCAGCGGGCGGCACTGGATTTCACGGCCAGCCGCACCCGCTTCCGGTCGGCGGATATCGTGCTGCTTCCGGCTGGTCGTGTCGGGATCGAGGGCATGGTGACCGACGAGCGCGGCCAGCCGCTGGACGCGCTCGTGTCCGCCTTGTCGTTCACGCCGGACGAAACCCCGGTCGCGTCGGCGCATACGGATTTGAACGGGCGCTACCGGCTCGTCGAGCTGCCTGACCGGCCGCTCAGCGTCGTGGCGGAGTCGGAAGGGTTCTGCGAGCGGCGCGTGTCGGGAGTGCGGCCCGGTCTCCGGCGTATCGATCTGGTGCTGGGGCGACCCTTGCCGGCGCCGGATCCCAGGAGCCGGATCGGGGATCCCGCCCCGGCCATCGACGCCGTCGCCTTGAACGCGGCCTCGCTGACCGTCGGAAGTCTCAAACACCATGTGGCCTTGCTTTACTTTTGGAGTCGTCCCCGCCCGCTCAATCCCCCGGCTTTGCTTGAGGACCTGCAGCGGCGCTATGCCGCCGCCGGCCTGCGCGTCGTGTGCCTGCACGATGCCTCGGCCCTGCCTGAGGATCTGGCCGTGACCGCCTTGCGGCAAGGCGTGAGCTACGTCGTGGCCATCGACCGCTACGCACCCGTATCCGGCACGGGGGTGATGCACAGCGCGACGTTCGATGCGTTTAGTGCGCGGGCAGGCGATGCGGCCGTGATCGATCCCCAGGGCCTCGTCGCCTGGCGCGGCCGTCTCCACGACCCGGCCGCCCAGGCGGAACTCGACTTGAAATTGGCCGACCTCGTGGCCGAGTCCGAACCCGCGGGGCAGGGACCGATAGGCCGTGCCTTGCCACGGGGGACGCCGGTGCCGCCCTTGCGCGTGCGCTGGCTGCGCGGCCAGCCTGGCAGCGGGATTGCCCCGCGTGCGGAGGATCTCCGGGGCCGGATCGTGGTGTACCATTTCGGGTCGGCATTCGCCGAATCCTCCCGGCACGAAGAAAGCGCCGAAGTTGCCGCCGTGCCGCTATGGCCGCGAGTCGCGGGGCGTGAGGCGGTTATCTGCGTCTGGGTCCTGCCCGCCGGGGAAGGCACCGACGAGGCCGCGCAAGCGGCGCTCGGGCTGGCGCCGGACGCCATGATCGCGGTGGATACGGCGGGCGAAACCTATCGTGCGTTCGGTGCGCGTGAAACGACGGAGAACACGGTCGCGGACGGCGAGGGGCGCGTGTGGGCGGCGGGGTGTCGCGACGAACAGGTATTTCGGGCCGTCAAGGAACTGCTCGCGACCCGGAGCCGGTTACAGGATTGACGCCGCCAAGGGGGTTGTGCCAGCATGCGCTTGTTTGAGAGAGGAACCATCATGAAAACGGGACTATGGCTGGCGGTGGCGATGGTGTTGGGGCTGACGGTTGGCGTGATCCTGTCGGGGTGCGACAACGCGGAGGGGCTCAACGGACTTCAGGTGAACCCGAGCAGCGCGACCCTCAGCGCGTCCAATGACGTTCTGCAAATTACCGTCCAGGTCCAAAGCGATCTGGCCTTGCCTTTGCAGTGGAGCCTGTCGGTCCCGTCGTTGGGTTCGCTTTTTGCCTCGGGCAGCAATGCCGTTTACACCGCGCGCAATGGCGCGACCGGTAATCAGATCGTGACCGTGAGGGACCAGTACGGCAACGATGGCGTCTGCTCAATCCTCCAGCAATAGCGGGCCGCCCGGTTGTCGCCCTCACTCTCGAAGGCGCGCCGCGGGCGCCGATTGTTCTTCCGCTGGTCACGACCCGGCGCCTTTGCGCAGTCGAAAGCGCCACTCACCGTTAACGCCGGTACGGCTTCTTCCGCCCCCCAGCCTGGGGCGCCCGCGGGCGTACTGCGTCGGGGATGTTTCGGCTATCCCCGGCCGCTGCCCGGCCAAGCCGGCCTCGCCGCTGGCCAAGATTTTGCAATTCTTTGACATAACGGCTATCCTGCCGTGTGTTATCATGGTTCTGGTTACGGACAGCGGCGGTTGGGGTCAATCGGCAACAATGAGCACGGATTGCATGAAGCGCGAGACAGGGGCGGCATGGGCCGGGCGCCTGCCGGGGGCTGTCGGCGTGTCGTAGGGGCGAGGAGATTTCCATGAACCTGAGACGAATGATACTCCTGGTCCTGCTGATTGGCGCGGCCGCCGCGTTGACCAGGGCCGTCCAGACCAACTACTGGTACTTCACATCGGCGACAAACTACGCGGTATCGGATCCCGCCAAGATCGAGGTGGCCGACAGCGTGGCAAAACTCAAGCTGAAGGCGCAGAGCCTGTACCAGACCACCATCGCCGATTACATGACCAATGCGGCCTCGTACTCCTCCCTGGCGGTTGGGCCGGATGCCAGCGTGGTGCTCACGCGGACCGGTGGCCTTTATCGTACTCCCGGCGTGTACCAGTCCCGGGTGTTTGACGGCGGGCCGGGCGGGCTCAACACGTGGCAGCGCTTCTATGGCAAGGCGTCCAATAAATCGCTCGTCGTGGAAAACGTGCCGGGCGGCATGACGGCCGGCATGGCGGGGTTGGTGGCTCTCTACCACATGGACGGCACGTGGCTAGATTCGGTGTCGGGGCAATTCGCCACACCCGTAGGCGGCCCGACGTTTACCACCCACAGCAAGTTCGGCTCCTTTGCTGCTCAGTTTGGCGGGAGTCCCCAGGGCGCAGTGTGTGTGGGTTCGAACCTGCTGAATGGTGCCCATGCCTTTACGCTCGCTTTTTGGATTGATCTCTTGCAGGCAAGCGCGGGCGGCGGGGTGCTCGGTGCGCGTGCCACTGACGGAGCTAAGTTCGGTCTGTACATGGACGGCGGTGGCCTGAACCTGAACTTCGTCATGAACAACGGCGGCCCTTTCGCGACAGCATCGATAACGACCGGCTCATGGTACTTTGTCGTCCTTTCGTGGCAGTCTACAGATTATCGCGTTCAACTTTTTCTTAACGGAACGCTTGCCGCCAGTGGAGGCACGCCCGCGTGGTCGACACTTGATTGCGACCGAGCGCTTCAGCTCTGCAACGCGGACGGCCAATACGTTAAGGCACGGATAGACGATCTGGCTATTTTCAACCGGGTACTCAGCGCCGACGAAGTGATGAACATTTACAACCTCGCCTCTGCCGCCAAGTTTCAGATTCGGTCCGGACCCTCGTCCGACTTGACCGGCGCGAGCTTCGTGGGTCCCAGCGGCGCGGCCGACACCTACTTCCTCAATGAGAGCACCGTGCTGTCCACGACGGGCAGTATCGACGTGACGCACCGATTCATTCAGTATCAGGCCTATCTCTCGTCCGACATTACGCTCTCCGCCACCCCGGCGATCGAGGCGGCCGGTTTTGTGGGCGCGAACGGCGTCTATATCGACACGGGGTGGGGCGATTTCCTGACGGGCAGTTTCGTAAGCAACACGGTGCCGTTGCCTTCGAAGACCGACACGCCGTTCCTCGGGGGCGGCAAAACGGTGAACGGCGGTTACGCGACCAACTCCTATTATATCTCCCGTGTCCTCGACGGCGGGCCGGGCGTAGCGTGGGGCACGATTTCCTGGAACAACGGCGACGCACTGCCCAGTGATCTCCCGGGCCTTCAGGGTCTGTGGCACGTCGACGGTCTGTGGAGTGACAGCAGTGGGAACGGCTACTCCGGCGCGGGCATCGGCGCAACCTTCTACAATAACGCGAAATTGGGCAGCCGGTGTGCGGCGTTCAACGGGACCAGTGGCTACGCCCAGATGTCGTCCATCCCGGCTTCGTTGTATTCGGTTGAATTCTGGATGCTCGACGACAACATGAACGATGGGTTGCTCGAGTTCGTGCCCAACACCACGTACTTGTGTATTGCCAACGGCGTTGTCACGCCGGTGGGCTTCCCGGCGAGCCAGACGACGGTTTATGTGAACGGGAAGCCGGGCGGGGCGCTTATGCCGGGATGGAACCACGTGGCCCTGGTGACAGGGCAGGGCTATGCAGGTGTTGCCTTGGTTCTGGGAAGAGCCAACGGCGATTACATGCAGGGCTATATGGACGAAATCGCGGTGTACAGCCGGCAGCTAACCGCCGCCGACGTCAGCGACCATTTCATTCGCAGCCGGAGAACGATGGCGGGGCAGACCTGGGTGCAGGTGCGCAGCGGGCCTTCCGTGGACAGCGTGACGAACAACGCGTTCACCGGGCCGGCCACGGCCCCGGGCTACTTCACGGACCCGAGCGGCCTGGCGCTTGCCGGCTATACCAACCGTTACCTGCAGTACAAGGTGACGTTTGTGGGCGACGGTTCCGGTGCGCCGGCCCTGAACTGGCTGCAGATCACGTACAACTCCGGGAGTGCTTTCCTCGACGATACGATTGACGAGTTCGGCCAGGGCGATCTGGCGACCGGAGGCGCGCGCTGGTACGGTGACGAGCTGTCGCTGCAGGACTATGCCTCGATCGGGCCTGCCAATATGGATCGAACGACGATGCCGGGCCTCCTGGCGCTGTGGCACATGGATGAAGCCAGTTGGGCTGCAGGGGTTGCGGATGCTTCCGGGAATGGCCAACTGGGCGGCTCCGAAGGCGGCGCGCAACCGGCGACCGGAGCCCGCGTGGGCGCGCGCTGCGGCTCGTTTGATGGGGTGAGCGGGAGCGATGTGATGATTCCGGGCCTCAATATCCTCAGCAATGATTTCACGGTGGCGCTGTGGTTCGAATCGACGACCGCGGCCCGCAGCGGGCTGATCTCAACGTATTCGGGTGGCGCGGCCGCCTATTACTCCCTCTCCCTGAATTACGACGGGGCCTCGACGTCGGCGGGTAAGGCCTGCTTCACCATCAATAACGGCGCTGGCACCACGCGCGCCGCGGTTTCGTCCATTGCAACGCTAAACGATGGGGCTTGGCATCACCTCGCCGGTGTGCGAAGCGGCCGCCAGATCCACATTTACGCCGATGGCAACCTGGTGGGGAGCGCCGATATCGGCGTCAACTTTGGCAATCTGGGCGGCGCTTCGGGTTACCTCGCCTGCGAAGGCACGCTGGGGAATCCCTACAAAGGACTCTTGGATGAGGTGGCGGTGGTGGGGCGGGCGCTATCCGAGGCGGAGATCGGTGGACTCGCGGCCGCCGGGTGCTATACCCTGGCGAGAGGCACGTTCACGGGGGCGGCGATCGACGGCACGCAGCGCAGCATCTGGGAGCAAATGGTCTGGGGTGCGGATGCGCCCTACGGCCTTGCCTTGGCGTCCGTGGACCCGGCCATGCGGGGGCTCTGGCACCTTGACGCCGTCACGAACGGGACGACCGTTGTCGATGCCAGCGGCGCGGGCAACGATGGCATCCTGTCCGCCACCGGCGCCATCACGACCAATACCGGCCGCTTCGGCGGCGGCCTAACCCTGGCCGAAGGGCTGGGCGGGCATGTGACCGTCACACCCGGTGTAACGCCTCTCGACAACGTGCCGTTCAGTATCGAGGCGTGGATCAACGCCGAGGATGTTCTCGGTCACGTCATCGTGGACAGGGACGATACGAGTACAGGCTGGCGGATTGGTCTCGATGGCACGGGCCGGCCTTACTTCTGGCTGAATGGCCAGACTTGCTCGCAGAGCCAGATCCTGCGCTCACGCCAGTGGACGCATGTGGCGGCCACGTATGACGGCACCTACATGCGTCTATACGTGAACGGATTCCTCAAGAACAAGCTCACCTATTCCTCCCAGACGTTTGCCCCGGCCGGCCCGCTTTGCATCGGGACCGACTCGAGCGGCACGCCGGGCACCGGCTTCTTTGGCCGCATCGACGAGGTGGCGCTCTATGCCAGGACCTTGACGGGTGAGGAAGTCCTCGACCGGTACCGGGCCGGCGCGGTGACGCTCAAACTACAGGCCCAGTCGTGGACGGCAGGCGGCCCGGGGACGTTCGTGGGCCCGGACGGCACGGCGGGAACGTATTTCACGGATCCGGCGAATTCGAGTCTGCTCGCACCGATACCTCTTAACGAATTCTTCCAGTACCGCGCGTATCTGCAATCGGGGGATTACCGGCTTAATCCCCGGTTCCAAGGTATCCGGATTGACACGTCCACCTACCCTCAGGACAAGCCCTACGTGACTCCCACGGATGCCACGCGGCTCGCGTTCCCGGGTAATCTCATATCGTTCGGGCATACCATGGCGACGAACGCGGACTCGATGGTGACCTACCAGATCACGGGCGACACCAACGACACGGCTACCTGGTATTACTGGAGCGGAAGTCAGTGGGCCGACTCCGCCGGGTTGAGCGGCAACGCCAACACTCGCGACATCATCAACCAGCAGATCGGGACTTTCTTCAGCCAGTTATACCCGAAATCCGGCGGCCTCTTCAAATTCAAAGCCCTCCTGCAGTCGAGCGGCTACGAGCAGACGGCGTTGAAGGAAGTGCATGTGGGCTATTCGCTGGGGCGCGTGCTCGTGACGGTGCCGAACGGGACCGAAGTCGGTCCCAACGCCTGGCTAATCGGCGTTACTAACATCATTCAGTGGACGTCCGTCGGCACGGTGAGTGCCAACGTCAGGATTGACTACTCCCTGGATGGCGGCACCACGTGGGCGACGGTGAATGCCAATGCGCCCAACGCGGCCAATGCGACCAATCAGTATGCATGGGTAACACCAGGCGCCGGCGCCTCGGATGAACAAGCTGACTGTCTGGTTCGCGTTTCGGACCCGCATGACCCGACGATTTCTGACGTGTCCGATGGGCCCTTCCAATTAGTCTACCGCTTCCGGCTCTTGGCTCCCAATGGCGGTGAAAAATGGTATATCGGCACCACCAATGCCGTGATATGGGAGTCGCCGCCGTCCATCGGGTCTTTGTCGTGGCTCTGGTATAACCTGAACGGCTCCACGCAGCTCACGGACTTCGTGCGCATCAGCGGTCAGAATATTTCGAACACACAGGGGGCCACGAATAGCGTCTACATGTGGTCGATCCCGACGGTGAACAACGATTTGCTCTCGGAACACGCCCGGATGCTCATCACGATCCAGGGGTCGCAGGCCCGGGCGGATATGTCGGACGCGGACTACGTGCTTGCTGGAATCGGGTTTCTGGCTCCCAATCAGGCCACGGCGTGGAGGCGCGGCAGCACGCATACGATCAGTTGGTTGTCGGCGGGAGCCGGAACCAACGGGGTCAATATTGACTTTTCGCCCGACGGCGTCGTGTGGTCCAACATCGCCGTTGCGGTAACCAACGTCACCGGCAGCAACAGCTATGCATGGGCCGTCAGTTCCGCCAACCCCACAACGAACGCCTACGTCAAGATCACCGCCGTCGCGGATCCCCTGGTCCACAATACCTCCGCGCCCTTCACGGTGGCCGATATCGACGTGAAGGCGCCCCTGTCTGGGGTTGTGTGGGCCCAGGGCGTCACAAACCTGATCACGTGGACGGCGGGCGGCGCGGGCAACAGCGTCAACCTTTACTATTCGTCCGACGATGGCGTCTCATGGAACAGTATCGTCCAGGGTTATACGAACGTCGATTTTCCGGCCACCAACACTTACGCCTGGACCGTGCCCCAGGATCCGACCACCTATGCCCGCGTCAAAGTGGAGTCGGCGCTCAGCCCGGACTTGTTTAACGAGTCGGCGCGGTTCAACATCGCCGGTTTGCGGGTGACCGCCCCGAACGGTGGCGAAACCTGGCGGATGGATGCGACCAACGCGATCGACTGGGTTGCGGCCGCCGCAGGTGGCGATGCCTTGGTCGAGTTTTCCTATGACAACGGCGTCACCTATACGAACCTCGGCATCAACAACCTTGGCGCGTTCACGGCGCCCTACGTCCCGAACTTTCCAAGCGTGCGGTGCCTGGCACGCGTGACGGCGGTGGATGTTTCCAACGTCACGGACACCTCGGACAGCTACTTCACGGTGGCCGGTATCAAGACGATCCTGCCCGCGGCCGGCGCGGTTTACACCATGGGTGTGACGTCGACCAGTGCCATTGTGTGGTATTCGGCCGGCACACTGGCCAGCGTGGTCAACGTCTCTTACGCGCCCGAGGATGGCAGCCAGTCGCAACTGATGCAGACGCCCAACAATGAAGCCGCGCAGAATCTTGGGGTCAACACGCGTGACTGGACGCCATCCATGTCGCTGGACCCCTCCGCATTGGGGCACATCAGCGTTTTTGCCTCCGCCGCCGGCGGATCCTACACGGGTCTTTCGCAGCGGTTTACCTTGCGCGGAGTCCGCATCACGGCGCCGGTCGCAGGCAGCGTCTGGCGGATCGGGTTCAACAACAACATCACTTGGCTGACCGCTGGGTTCAATGCCGGTGTAGTCGCCGACTTCTACGTGTCGTCAGACGGCGGGGCGACCTTCAACCCGACGCCGTTGATCGCGTGGGATACCGATATCAGCCTAAAGCAGGCGATTTGGACGATCGATCCTTTGTCCGACCCGACCACGAATGCCGTGGTCCGAATGGTACTTACCAACTCGCCCATATCCTTCCAGGCGGTATCGGCGCCGTTCGTGCTTCGCGGCATCAAGGTGGTGAATCCCATGGCCACGAACAACTGGGCCATCGGCACCACGAACACGATTCAGTTCCTGTCGGCGGCGGCCGGCAACCTGGCTAATATCTACTACTCCAGTGACGGGACCACGTACGACTTGGCCAGGCCTATTGCGTCAGGCGTCTTCATGCCGGGCGGCCTGAGTACTAGCGCGTGGGCCATTGAACCGTTCCGCACGCCGTCCACACAGGCGCGTATCAAAGTGCAGTCGACAACCTTGCCGGATTTTGCGGTCTCGGATCCCTTCACGGTCGGCGGCATCACGGTGCAGCGTCCCCAAGCGACGGACATCTGGGCGGTCGGCGAGACCAACCGCATCCAGTGGTCGGCGGTTGGCACGCTCGGGACCAACAGGATTGAGCTGATCATGTCCGACAGTTCCGTCGTGTTGCTCGCCAACAACCAGACGGGCTCCTACTATGACTGGGTCGTGCCTACCAACGCCGTGGGATCCAACCTCACGATCAGGGTTTCGGATGTGGGCGGGTACTTCGGCGTATCGCAACCTTTCCGTATCGTCAGCCAACCGACCGTGCAGATCATTTCGCCCTCGCCCGGCGCCTTCTGGAAGGTCACGAGCCCCTACGTTATCCAGTGGTCGAAGGCCGGCAACATGGCGGATTCGTTTGACGTCGAGTATTCGGCCGACAACTTCGCGACGAGCACCTTCCCCCCGGGGTCGCCGGTCCTGTCGAACGGTGTCTATTCGTTGCCGTGGACGCCGCCCGCTTTGAGCACGCTCGGCCCCACCCGGTTGCGCGTCACGAATACCGGGAACCCGCTCATCACCGACACGAGCCAACCCTTCTATCTGGTAGCGCTGCTCACCATGACGACCCCGGCAGGCGGAGAAACGTACTATGCCCTGAAGAGCACGGAGGTCGACTGGAACACGGCGGGCGCCGCCACGCTCTTCGATCTCTATTATTCTACGGACCCGGCGCGCGGCACGGGGTCGTGGGTCAAGGCCGTCACGAGCGCTCCCGTCATCGGCAACGGCAATGCTTCCGCCAGCCACTGCTTCTGGACAGTTCCGAATTTGAAGAGTGCCACGACGTGGCTGCGGATCCAGGATCACAACTATACTGACATGTACCCGTGGGACCAGCCGGGGCCTTTCGCCGATTGCGCCGGCAGTTTTTCCATCAATTACTACCGGGTCGTGTGGCATGTCTACGACTCCGCCAACACGAACATGCCGACTTTTCTCGACCAGTTGAGCGTGACGGATAGCTCCGGCTGGTCCTCAAACTCCCTCACGGCGAATCCCTATATTGTGAAAGAGTATCCGGATGGCGTCTTTGACACGGTGTGGTCGCGCGAGTTCTTCTACGACAAGATCGTGTTCAACTGGTCGCCAGACGACTCGGGCGTGCCGAAAGACGTTCCTATGAACCAGTCGCAGGTCGCGCCGGACTTCAAGGTGATGGCGAACTTCGCCTACGACTCAACCACGACCAATTACACGGTGTCGTCCTGGCTCGAGCGGGCAGGCAAGATAGTGCCCGCGCCCTCTGCCTCCATCATTACCATTTTCGACCGCAACGGTGCGCAGATCGCTTCGCTGACCAATCTTGTGCCGGATGCCGCGTCGGGCATTTTCTGGCAGAAACTCACCGGACTTGTTGTGGGGCAAACTTACTTCGCCAGGGTCGAGATTCAGTTCTCAGGCGTGACCTACTCGTCGGGCCTCACCTTCCAGCTCAGCGTGCCGGCGGGTGCCGATCAGGCCGCGCAGATTCTCGCCACGGTGGGGTCTATCCAGACGAATCTGGCAAACCTGTCCTCGGCCCAGGCCGATTTCCGGGCGACGGCCACGGCCAAGCTGGATGTCCTTACAAACATTATCGGCCAAGTCACCAGCATCACCAATATCAACTCGTTGCTGTCCACGCTGAATACCCAGACTCTGGCGCGTCTGGACATGTTGACCAATACGATTGGCGTGATCGGCCCGACCGAGACGAATCTGGTCGACACCGTCCGTGCGTTCCGCGAGGAGACGCTGCAAAGGACATCGCGCATCCTGACGCGGCCGACGACGGTCAAGCTTGGCGACGGATTCGACGTGTTGTACCGCAGCCGCGCCGGCACGACGGCCATGCTGACCGTCTCGAACCTGACAACCGGGACCTCGCTCTACTATCCCCTCGGGCTGCCCATGACCGCCCTTGCCGGCGGCGTGTATGAAAAGTATCTGCCGACGACGATCGCGTGGGGCGTCGGCGACTGCCTGGTGACCTGTACCGATGGCCTGGGCGTTCAGGATAGCATGATCGTCAAAGTCACCAGCTTCACTGTTGACGACGTGGCATTGTCGCTAACGAACATCGGGGCCTCGATCAGCCAGATGGAAGTGGCGGTCACCGGCATGTCGGCCGCGATGTCGAACGTCACCCTGACGGTTTCTGACCTCAATACGAATCTGGCCGGTTTGCTCGGTGACGTGTCGGACATGTACGTCGCAGTGTCCAACATGCAGGCTACCATCCGCTGGACAAACGTGACCGATATCCTGTCGGCCGTCCAGGGAATGAGCAACGGCCTTTCTGTGCTGGGGACGAACATTGCCTCCGTCAACTGGACGAACTTGAGCGCGTTGTCGGGCTTGGCGCCCCAACTGGCAAGCGTCCAGGCGACGGTGTCCAACCTGCAGTCGACCGTGGCGCCCCAGCTTACTTACATGACCAACCTGCTGACCCGGGTGAGCGTGGTCACCAACATGGCGGGCGATGTGGCCTACCTGACGAATGTCATCGGCAGCATCACGGTTCTGACCAACCTCACCCCTCAAGTGGGCATCTTGACCAACGCGATCGCCGGGCTCGTGGGCTTCGCCCCGCAACTGGCCTATATCACGAACACCATGGGGCAGGTGGTGGGCCTGACTAACCTCTACGCGGTGTTGCCCCTGACCAACCTGACCCCGCAAGTGGCTATCATGACCAACGCGATCGCCGGGCTCTCGAGCTTTGCGCCGCAACTAGCCTACATTACGAACACCATGGGGCAGGTGGTCGGCCTGACTAATCTCAACGCGCTGATGGCCCTGACCAATCTGACCCCGCAAGTGGCTGTCATGACCAACGCGATCGCCGGGCTCGTGAGCTTCGCACCGCAACTGGCTTATATCACGAACACCATGGGGCAGGTGGTCGGCCTGACCAACCTTTACGCGATATCGGTCCTTACTAATCTGACCCCGCAAATAGGCATACTGACCAACGCGATCGCCGGGCTCGCGAACTTCGCGCCGCAAATGGCCTACATTACGAACACCATGGGACAGGTGGTCGGCCTGACCAACCTCTACGCGTCAATGGCCAACGTAACCAACGCCGTCTGGCTGCTGGGGTCGCTGACGAACCTCTCCCCGCAGGTCGCTTCGCTGACCAACTCCATGGCTGGGTTGGCTAACCTTCCTGTCCAGATGTCGGCCCTGACCAACGTGATGGACAAAGTCGCCAACATGACGAATCTCACCGCCGACGTCGCATCCATGACGAATTCGATCGGCCAGATTGCGCGGCTGACGAATATTCCTGATCAAGTGAGCTACCTTACCAACGTGATTCGGAACATGAGCGGGGTGACGAATATCGTGGACCAGGTGGCGGCGATGACGAATTCGATCGGCCAGATTGCGCGGCTGACGAATATCCCCGACCAGGTGAGCTACCTGACCAACGTCATCTGGACGATGAGTGGGGTGACGAACATCTCGAGCCAGGTGTCGGCGATGACGAATTCGATCGCGCAGATTGCGCGGCTGACGAACATGCCGGACCAGGTGAGCTACCTGACGAACGCGATCTGGGCGATGGGGCGGGTGACGAACATCGCCGATCAGGTCTCGGCGATGACGAACTCGATCGCGCAGATCGCGGCACTGACGAACATGCCGGGCCAGATGAGCTACCTGACGAACGTCATCTGGACGATGGGCGGGCTGACGAATATACCGAGCCAGGTGTCGGCGATGACCAATTCAATCGGCCAGATTGCCCGGCTGACGAACATGCCGGACCAAGTGAGCTACCTGACCAACGTGCTCTGGAACATGAGCGGGCTCACGAACATGCCCGGCCAGATGAGTTACCTGACGAACGTCATCTTGACGATGAGCGGAGTGACGAATATTTCGAGTCAGGTCTCGGCGATGACCAACTCGATTGCACAGGTTGCGGCGCTGACGAATATGCCGGGTCAGATGAGTTACCTGACGAACGTCATCTGGACGATGAGCGGGGTGACGAACATCCCGAGCCAGGTCTCGGCGATGACCAACGCGATCGGGCAGATCGCGGCGTTAACGAACATCCCGAGTCAGGTCTCGTCGATGACCAGCTCGGTTGCACAGGTCGCGGCGCTGACGAACATGCCCGGCCAGATGAGTTACCTGACGAACGTCATCCTGGCGATGAGCGGGGTGACGAACATTTCGGGTCAGGTCTCGGCGATGACCAACTCGATCGGCCAGATTGTGCGCCTGACGAACATGCCGGACCAGGTGAGTTACCTGACGAACGCGATCTGGGCGATGAGCGGGGTGACGAATATCTCGAGCCAAATGGCCGCTGTGACGAACGCGATCTGGGCGATGAGCGGGGTGACGAACATTTCGAGCCAGGTCTCGGCAATGACGAACTCGATCGGCCAGATTGCGCGGTTGACGAACATGCCGGACCAGGTGAGTTACCTGACGAACGCGATCTGGGCGATGAGCGGTGTAACGAACATTGTGGACCAGGTCTCGTCGATGACCAACTCGATCGGCCAGATTACGCGGCTGACGAACATGCCCGACCAGATGAGTTACCTGACGAATGTCATCTGGGCGATGAGCGGGGTGACGAACATATCGGGCCAGGTTTCGTCGATGACCAACTCGATCGGCCAGATTGCGCGGTTGACGAACATTGCCGACCAGGTGAGCTATCTGACGAATGTCATCTGGGCGATGAGCGGGGTGACGAACATTTCGAGCCAGGTCTCGTCGATGACGAACTCGATCGGCCAGATTGCGCGGTTGACGAACATCCCCGACCAGGTGAGCTACCTCACCAACGTCATCGGGCAACTGGGTAACATTACGAACCTGGCCCCCCAGGTGGATGCGATGACCAACGCTTTCGGCAATCTTGCCGCGCTTACCAATCTTCCCGCCCAGATGGCCTATATCACCAATCTCTCGGCCCAGGTCTCGGCGCTTACTTCGTCCGTCTCGACCTTGACGGGGGTGACGAACCTTGGCGCACGTGTCGACCTGATTCTGGGCCAGATGACGAATGTGTGGACAGGAGTGAGTTACCTGACCAATTCGATCTCGGCGATCAGCGGGGTAACGAACATCGGGGGCCAAGTGTCGGCGATGACCAACTCGATCGGTCGGATCGTTCAGTTGACGAACATGGCGGATCAGGTGAGCCACCTGGTCAACACGATCCAGTGGTCTGATGTCGCCACCATGAAGACCGCCGTGACGAACTTGAGCGCGGCCTTCCAGTCGGGCAACCTGGCCAGCCTGCAGTCGGCCCTGGCAAGTTACACCAAGAGTTCTTCCAACGTGATGACCTCGGTCCAGTCCCGCATCGGGTCCAATCTCGACCCGGCCACCGCAACGACCGTGTTCGGGCGGTTGGCGGCCCTGGCCGACACCCTGAGCGCCGTCGGCGTATCGGCGCAGGATGCCGCCGCGATGGCGCGGTCGGCCAAGTCGCAAGCCAGCAGCGCCGCCTCGGCGGCCAGTTCGCTAAAGAATGAATCCGGCGCGGACCAGATGGGGCGCGTGCTCGACCAATTGGGCCAGATCCGGGATGCACTGAACAAGACAGTGGGCAGCGTGAATCACATTTCAGACACGTTCAGCACCGAAAGCTTGGCCCGAACGCTTAATGAAAGCATTAAGAGGTTGGAGGCCCTCGCCAAGCTCAACAACATTCCCCTGGGTCAGCCGCCGGAAACTGTTGAACCTGGGGCGTTTAGCGACCCCAAGGCCCTTTCCAAGCTTCTGAATTCGATCGAGCAGACCAAGGCGATGATGGAGGCCATGCGGCTCCTCATGGACGAGGCCGTGAACAAGCCCGTGGTGACCCCCTGGCTTGAAGGGTCGCCGTAAGCGTGGGTGGAGGGGGGCGAGTGGGGGGATTGGGGTTGCCTCTCTGGTATCGCCCTTGTTACCATCTGCCCGCAGTGCAAACACCCGAAGGAATCAACGTGAGTACAGGCGGGCAATCGCAGCGACGCATCGCGGCACAGCCGGCTGGTTGGGTCTGGTACGGGTGGGGTGTTGCCGCCGCATTGATTTTGTTCTCGTACGCGGCAACGGCCGCGACCATCACGCTCAAGGTCAAGGCCTACAACAAGTCGCAGACTGAGAAGCGGACGACTCTGGTTAGGACGGCCCTTCCTCCTTTTGCGGGCCCGTCCACGATCATCAGCCTGGGCGAACTCGAACTCAGCTATGACGTGGCCACGAAAACTTACTACGTCCACAAACAAATCGAGCTTGAGCCGGGGCAGGCGCGCACCTTCGAGGTTGTCCTTAACGATATCTGGAGCATTCCCGAGAAGTCTCTCACCGAGTATGAGGATCACGCGAAAGCCTTGGCGGACGCGACCAAGGACACGCCGGGCGTCGACACATCCCGGAAGATGGCGGGGGTTGTCGAGGAGTCGCTCAAAGCCATTGCTGCGCGTCAACGGGCGTATGCAGTGGGTGTTGCCCCGGCCGCCGATCACATCCGGGCATACGAATCCAACCTGAAGGCGATCGAGCAGGTCCGTAAGGATGTCGGGGTACTCGAGAATCTCGCTATCGCCGCGGGCAAAGATCCCGGGGCTATTCTCGGGTCGCCGCTCGTTCCGCCGCCCGCCGATTTGGGGGCCGGTGGCCGAACCGATCAGGTGGTCGTGCTCAGAATCAAGGTGACTAATCCTTCGCTGACGGAGAAGAGGACCCCCCCGGTACGGCAGGATCTTCCTGTAGAGGTGGGCCCGACCGACATACTGGACGCCGGTGGGCTACAGGTTGGTTTCGATTCGGCTCAAGGGCTCACCTATGTCTATACGGAGGCCGTCGAGCTGCCCGCCCAGCAGAGCCGCGAGTTTGAGGTGCGGATCAGGAACCCGTGGGGAGGCGCCGAGGAGCACCTGGCGCGGTTGAAGAAGCGCATCGCCGATCTCATCGAGATCGGGAGGAAGACCCAGGCCTACGGATCGGTGACGAACGGCATGGCCGGCATCGCGATCGATTTGGAATCCCTGGCGACGAACAAGCCGCCCGCCACGTTGAACGAGGAGTATGTCGCGTTTGCCCGGCAGCGTGCGGACCGGTTGCGCCAGATCGAGGGTCGGATCATGCGCATTGAAGAGCTCTTCCAGGCTAATCAGAAGCCGGCTGACCTCTTCGTCGCTCCCATGCTGAATGTGAAGCCACCCAACCCGCAGACGACTTGGCGCATCATCTGGATCATCATCATCTTCCTGGGCGTTTTCAGCGTGTTCTTCTTCTTTCGTTGGTACGGACGCTCCAAGTCCGAAACCATGGACCGCAGGGGCGCCGGTCCGGCCGGGCCGACAGTGCCGCCCCCGGATTCGGGCTCGCCCGGCCAGGGGCCTGCAGCCCCATGAATTTGCGTAGGCTGAACGGAGACGCTCATCATGCCGATTAAAATCAGCCCCATCCAGATCAAGGAATACGGGGTCATCTCGGAAATCAAGCAGGACATCGCGCACATCGTCGGTCTCACAAACTGCATGAATGGGCAGTTGGTGCATTTCGATGGCGGCAGCCAGGGCGTCATCGTAGGGTTTGACGGAACGTATGAACTGGCGATGGTCGTTAAGGAGGGGCAGAAGCTCAAGCCGGGCGATCGCGTCTTTTCCACCATCAATAGCTGCACGGTGCCGGTGGGCGAGGGCTTCCTGGGACGCATCGTCACCGGCCTTGCCGAACCGTCCGACGGGAATGGACCGATCAGGGCCGACATGCGCTATCCCGTCTTCGGCTCGGCACCGGCCGTGCTGGAGCGCACGCCGCTCAAGGAAGCGCTGGAGACAGGCGTCAAGATTCTGGACATGATGAACCCCGTCGGCAAGGGGCAGCGTCAGTTGATTCTCGGCGATCGCGTGACCGGAAAGACGACGATCGCGACCGACGCGATTCTTAACCAGAAGGGTAAGAACGTCATCTGTATCTACTGCTGCATTGGCAAGGCCGAGGCCTCGCTCAATCGCGTCATCGATTTGTTCAAAGAACACAACGTGATGGAATACGCTGTCATCGTGTCAGCGACGGCCGCGGTCTCTGTGGGGCAGCAATATCTGGCGCCCTACGTGGCGGCCAGCCTGGGCGAGTACTTCATGTACGAGAAGGGGCGGGACGTGCTGGTCGTGTTCGACGACCTCACCAAGCATGCCTGGGTGTACCGGCAGATGTCGTTGCTGCTGGAGCGGTCGCCCGGTCGCGACGCCTACCCGGGCGACATCTTCTACCTGCATTCGCAGTTGGTGGAACGCGCCTGCAAGTTGCGTCCCGAACGGGGCGCCGGGTCCATGACCTTCCTCCCGGTGGTGGAGACGGTCCAGGGCGATGTCACGGGTTATATACCGACGAATATTATTTCCATGACCGACGGCCAGCTGTACGTCAGCACGCCGTTATTCACGGAAGGGTTCAAACCCGCCATCGACATCGGGCTATCCGTGTCACGTATCGGGAGCAAAGTGCAATGGCCCGCCATGCGCAAGCTCGCCGGCATTTTGCGTCTCGAGTATATCCAGTTCAAAGAGCTCGAAAAGCTCACCCGCATCAAGGCGGGTGTCTCCGAGGCGGTCGAGAAGCGATTGCGCAAGGGCCGCGTGGTCGCGGAGGTGCTCAAGCAGGACAAGAACGCTCCTGTGCCGGTCGAGGAACAGGTGATCATTCTTTACGCGCTGACCAACGGCTTCATGGAGCAACTGCTGCCACAGAACGTGGCGGCCTATAACAGCGGGCTTCTCGCCAAGGTCCGGTCCGAGCGCCCGGACCTGATCAGGAATCTGATCGATCGCAAGGACTTGACCGAAGACATCAAGGAGGGGCTGAACCAGCAGCTTACCGCTTATGGGCATGGCACCGTTTAAGATCAAGTTATCCGAGACCGGCACGATCAAGGACATCAAGAAGATGATCGTCCGCATCACCGGGCTGCCGTCGTGTCTCAACGGGCAGCTCGTGGATTTTGGCGGGGGAAACCGGGGCATCATCATGGGGTTTGATGAGGAGGATGTGCTCGCCTTGCTGCTGGGGGACGATACGGGCGTCCGCCTCGGACAGACTGTCTCCGGCACCAGCGAGCCGTTCACGATCCCGGTGGGCGAGAGCCTGGTTGGGCGCATGGTCGATGCACTGGGCAACCCTTGCGACAATCGGGGTGAATTCGTCGTGGAGTTCAACCGGCCCGTGTTCGCTCCGTCGCCGACCATTATCGAGCGGGCACCGGTCAATCAGTTTCTCTACACGGGGTCAAAGGTCATCGACGCGCTCATACCCGTCGGCAAGGGGCAACGGCAGTTGCTGATGGGCGACCGCATGACCGGCAAGACAAGTATCGCGGTCGACGCCATCCTCAATCAGAAGGGGCGCGACATGATCTGTATCTACTGCTGTATCGGCAAGGCTGTCGTCAACCTGCAGAAGGTCGTCGGCGTGCTTGCTGAGCGCGGGGCGCTGGCCTATTCCATCGTGGTGGCGGCTACGGATAGCGCCTCGGCCGGCGAGCAGTACATCGTTCCGTTCACGGCCGCCACCATAGGTGAGTTGTTCATGCGCCGGGGCCGCAACGTGCTGGTCGTGTTTGACGACCTTACCAAGCACGCGTGGGCCTATCGGCAGCTCTCCTTGCTGCTGGAACGGCCGCCGGGCCGCGAGGCCTACCCCGGCGATATCTTCTACGTGCAGACGCAACTGATGGAGCGGGCGGGCAAGATGAACGCCAAGCACGGTGGCGGATCAATGACGTTCTTGGGCATCGCGGATACGCTGCAGGGTGATCTGACGGGGTACATCCCCTCGAATCTGATCTCGATTTGTGACGGCTTGGTGAGCCTGAGCGCGACCTTGTTCGGCGAGGGGATGCGGCCGGCCATTGATTTCAACCTCTCCCTGTCGATTGTGGGGGGGCGGGCCCAGCCGCCGATCCTGCGCCAACTGAGCGGAACGCTGCGGCGCGACTACATGCACTACACTGAGGTCCTGCGCCTGAGCAAGCTGCAGTCCGGTCTCTCCAAGGAGGCCGAGGGGGTCCTCAAGCGCGGTCGGGCGCTGCTCGGAGTTTTGCAGCAGGCCCAGAGCAGCCCAGCGTCGTTGGCTGAGGAAGTGCTCCTGTTGTATGCGTTGCGCGAGGGATTATTGGACGACTTGGACGCTGTGCAATTGGGTCGTTTCACGCACGAGATCATCATTTCTGCCAAGCGCAGCGACGTCGGTTTGATCGAGGAAGTCGAGGCGAAGTCCGAGCTGACACCCCAGATCGAGGAGCGCTTGGCGGCCGCCATCCGGCTGTGTTTGGGCGAGGCGGCGGCATGATGCCGAGACCGGGAGGCCGGCCGTGGCGACGTTCACCCTGAAGGTGTTGAATCCGAAACACATCGTCTTTCAGGGAGAGGCGGAAAGTGTCTTTTTGCCCGGCGATGCGGGCGAGTTCGAGCTGTTGGCCTATCACGCTCCGATCCTGAGTCTGCTCAAGGAGGGAGAGATTGTGGTTGACTGGAAGACCCGGATTCCGATTAAGAAGGGGATGGTGCGATATCTGGGCGGCGAGTGCGTGATCCTTCTTGACGAGCAGGTGGCGCGCAAAGCCAAGGTGGCACAGGGGTGATCGGAGGCAGTGAAGACGCAGTATGATGCGGAATTTTATTATTTTTGTGGTGATCTTTCTCACCGTGCTCGGGCCCTCGGCAGTCATCGCAACGATCGGTTATGCCAGCATCAGGGCTTTGGGTCGCAACCCGTCGGCGGCCCCGAAGATCTTGCAGGCCATGATTATCGCGTTGGTCTTCGCCGAGTCGATCGCGGTGATTGCGCTGTTGGTCTTGTTCCAGTTGTTCGGACGGGGGTAATGCGTGGTCCCCGGCCAGTCGGCGGTTATGGCCCTGGCGAAAACGCGACGGAGAAACGACTATGATGGGTTTGCTATACCTGGTTCTGGCGCAGTTGGCGATACTCGTCGTCATGGTCGTCGTCATTCGCCAGCTTTTGCTGCGCGACACGATAAAGGCCGTGGCCAAACTGCGTGACGCTGAATCTGAACTCGGCAAGAAAGAAGACACCATCCGCAAGCGGATCGAGGAAAACGAAGCCGATTTCCGGCGGAAGAGCGCCGAGTCCCAGCAGGAACTTGCTCGCGCGAAGGAGACGATGGAAAAGGAACTGGCGCGCACCCGCGAATCGCTTGTTGAGGAGGCCAAGCGCGAGCGCGACCGCATCTTGGAGGAAGCCAACCGCAACAAGGAACGGATGCGGCAGGATCTGGCCAGGGATATGGAAGCCAAGACCCTCGATAACACCGGCCGGATCTGCGAGATGGTGTTCAGCGACGAGATGGGCGCCCGGGTCGATCAGGCATTCGTCGACGAGCTCCTTGCGGCCATCGAGGACATGGACGCCAGCAGCATCACCATTGCCGCGGAATCGATCGAAGTGGGGACAGGACGTCCCCTGAGCCAGACCACGAAGGACCGCATCAAGGACCTGGTGGCGCGTAAGTTTGGGGTCTCGTTGGAGGTACGCGAGACCGTTGTCCCCGAGTTGATCGCGGGTATCCGGCTCAAACTGGGTAGTCTCGAAATCGATGGGAGCATGCAAAACCGCTTCCGCGAGGCCGTGGACCAGCTCAAGCAGGAGCATGTGTAGGCGGCGCGCGCGGCACGATCCCCATGGCCTTGCTGAGTCAGCTTAGACGTGAGCTCCGTTTCAATGCGGAATTCCTGCAGTTGATCCAGACTCTCAAGAACATCGCCGCGTCGCAGTACCACACCATGGAACGGGAGAAGGAGCGCTTCGCCCAGTTCATGGAGGAATTCGCCGGGTTCTTCCGGGTGGTCGATATGGTCGGCGTCGACAATCCCTTGGTCAGCGGCGGGACGGACGTGCTCGGCATTGTGTTGGTTACCTCCGACTCGGGCTTCATGGGCGGTCTTAATGCGGGCGTGATCGGGGCTGGCTTCGAAGCCCAGGGTGCCCTGCCCGATGACCGGGTCCGCCTGGTGGCCATCGGGGAAAAGGGGGCCGCAAAGTTGTCGGAGCGCAATCGTACGTTTCACTACTTCCCGGGCATCAACCAGGACACGCGATACGAACAGGCCGTTGAGATTCGTGACTATCTCGTCAAAGAAGTCACCGAACGCAGGATGGGCCGCGTGACACTCGTCTATCCCCGGCCGATTTCGTTCACCCAGCAGACGATCGAAACCATCTCGCTCCTGCCGTGCGGGGACCTGTTCGACCGCGCAGGGACGGTGGAGGGCGCCGCGGCTCCCGTCGGCAAAGGGCTTATCGCCGAGGCGCGCAAAGTTGTGGTAGAATCTACTTTTAAGGACATGGTGGGCTACCTGTCAGCCGTGTGGGTAGCGTCCAAATTGTACGAAGTGTTCGAGGATAGCAAACTGGCTGAGTTCGCCGCCCGCGCCATGCATCTGGAAGAAAGTGCGCAGAAATTGGAAAAGGATCACAAACGACTCAAGCACCAGTGTTTCCGGGCCGCCCACGAATTGGTCGACAAGAGCATGCGGGAGTCGTTTTCGTCGCGCAAGAAGAAGAAGAAAGTCGCCTAGCCGCGTCTGGGCGAGCCGCCCGGAACAAGGAGTGAACCATGGCCGAAGCCAAGACCGAGTTGAAACGAGGACGGGTCACCGCCGTGCAGGGCCCCGTGGTCGACGTCACATTCGCGCGGATCGAGGATATGCCCGATTTGCATGAGGTCGTAATGACCAAGACGTTCGACCGGCGCAACCTGACGCTCGAGGTGGCGGAACACCTCGAGGGCAATGTGGCCCGCTGCGTTGCGCTCGCCTCGACGTTGAACCTCCAGCGCAATGCCACCGCGATCTCAACGGGCGACGTGTTGCGTGTGCCCGTGGGCGACGCGCTTTTCGGGCGCATCATCAATGTAATGGGCGATCCCATCGACGGCAAGGGGCCGATCAATGCCACCGAAACGCGGCCGATTCACCGTGACGTAAGCAAGCTGCGCATGAACATGGACAACTTGGCCGACTCCAAACGCGAGGTCATGGAGACGGGCATCAAGATGATCGACCTGCTGTACCCCGTGGTCAAGGGCAGCAAGACGGGGATTCTCGGGGGCGCCGGCTGCGGCAAGAGCGTGGTGATCCAGGAGCTGATCCATAATGTGGCCGAGGAGCACGACGGCTGCAGCGTGTTCACGGGCATCGGCGAACGTATCCGCGAAGGCAATGAACTCTATTTCGAGTTCGAGCGCGAAGGCATCTTGGATAAGGTCATCATGGCCTTCGGTCAGATGGATGAGCCGCCGGGCGCCCGCTTCGAGGTCGCCAAGACGGGCATCACTCAGGCCGAATGGCTGCAGGAACAGGGCAAGAACGTGTTGCTGTTCATGGACAACGTCTTTCGTTTTGTCCAGGCCGGTTCGGAGATCTCGACCCTGATGGGCCGTGTGCCGTCGGAGACCGGCTATCAACCTACGCTGAGTTCGGAGGTCGGCGATCTGCACGAGCGCATCAAGACCGGCAGCGGAGGTTCCATCTCGGCGTTCGAGGCTGTGTATGTGCCGGCCGACGATCTGACCGATCCCGCAGTCGTGGCGATCTTCAGCTATCTGGATTCGGTGCTCGTATTGTCTCGTGACCGCGCCCAGTTGGGCCTCTATCCGGCCATCGATCCGCTGGCATCCTCGTGCTCGAATCTCGATCCGTCGATCATCGGGCAACGGCACTTCAGTATCGCGCAGGAAGCGATCCGCATCCTCACCAAGTACGACGAACTCCGCCGGATTGTGGCCGTGATCGGCATCGACGAGTTGTCGCGCGCGGACCGGACGCTGTACGAGCGCGCGCGCAAACTACAGAACTACATGACCCAGCCATGTTTCGTGGCCGAAGCCTATACCGGCCGCAAGGGGCAGTACGTGGCTACCGCGGTCACCATCGACGATTGCTCGCGTATCATCGACGGCGCGTTTGACGACCGTGACGAGCGCGACTTCTACATGATCGGCCGGATGCCGTAAGGGGATTCCATGGCCCCGCGACTCGGAGAACGGCTAGTCGAAGAGGGGATACTTACAGCACCTCAGCTCGAAATTGCGGTTCGGCTGTCCCGCGAACGGAACGAGTCGCTGGTGCGGACTCTGGTACGCGAACGGTTCGTTCCCGAGGCTCGGTTGCTCGAGGCGCTTGCCCGCCAGCAAGGGCTCCCGTTCCTCACGCTGCGCGAGACCGTCGTCGAGCCGGCCGCGGTGGCCGCCCTGTCCGCGCGTTTCGTCTCGCACTACCGCGTGATGCCGGTCCGTTTGGCTGGCGGCGTCCTGACCGTGGCGCTGTCGAACCCCTTCGATCTTTCCGCCGTTGAGGATATCGAGAGCAGCCTTGGCTTGCGAGTCGCGTCGGCACTCGCGTGCGAAGCAGATATCCTTGAGTCCATACAGCGCCACTATGGGGTCGGGGCCGAAACCGTCGAGCGTATTCTCGCCGACGAACCTCGGCAGGCCGCTGCCGGGATCGTCGAGCCGTCTCACGACCTCGACCTGCGCGCCGACGATGCCTCAGTCGTCACGCTGGTTAATCAGCTCCTGCAGCAGGCCATTGCCGACCGTGCCACCGATATCCATTTCGAAACGTATCGGGACGACGTCCTGACCCGGCGGCGCATCGACGGGGTCTTGTATGACACGCCCGTATCGAAACAGATGGCTACTCTGTACCCGGCCATCATCTCCCGCATTAAGCTCATGGCCGGCCTGAATATTGTCGAGCGCCGTTTGCCCCAGGATGGACGCGCGCGCGTCACGATCGCCGGACAGCCCTACGATCTGCGTGTGTCGGTCGTGCCTTCCATCCACGGCGAGAACATTGTCATACGCATTCTGCCTACGGTGATGCTGTTCAGCCTCGAGCACCTCGGCTTTTCCCCGGCGCCTCTGGCTCTGCTGCTCGACCTGCTTCGGCTGCCGCACGGGATCATTTTCGTGACCGGTCCGACAGGCAGCGGCAAGAGCACGACCCTTTACGCCTGCCTGAGCCGGCTGAACGCGCGCGAGCACAAGATCATCACGATCGAGGACCCGGTGGAGTATGAGATCAAGGGGATCATGCAGACGCAGGTCAACCCCAGGATCGACCTCACGTTCGCCCGGGCCCTGCGCAGCATGCTGCGGCACGACCCGGATATCATGATGGTCGGCGAGGTCCGCGACCGCGAGACTGCCGAGATCACAATCCAGACCGCCCTGACGGGCCATCTGGTGTTCAGCACGCTGCACACCAATGATGCCCCGAGCGCCGCCATCCGCCTCCTCGATATGGGCATTGATCCCTATCTGATCTCGTCGACCGTCCGGGCTTTCCTGGCCCAGCGACTTGTGCGCGTCGTGTGCGAGGGGTGCCGCGAATGGTACGAGGCGGGGGGGCGACGGATGAGCCGCGGCCGCGGCTGCCGTCAGTGCAACGGAACCGGTTACCACGGCCGGGTCGCCTTATGCGAAGTCATGACTTTGGTGCCGCAGCTCCAGGACTTGATTCTCAAACGGACCTCAGCCCGGGAGATTCGCGACCGGGCCGTCAAACTCGGCATGGTCACCCTGGCGGCCGACGGGTGGGATAAGGTCGCCCACGGCATCACGACCGCAGATGAGGTTTTGAGGGTGACGTTCGATACCCAGCCTGAAGCGGGGTGACGCGCGTCCGCCGCGAGGCCGCAGAGCTATGGCCGTTTTCATCTACAAAGCCAAGAAGGGACCCGATGAGACCGTCGATGGGCGGATCGAGGCCGACAGCCGGGTCGTCGCGCTCGCCCGACTCGACGCCTTGGGGCTAAGTCCGATTTCGCTTGATATGGATGGTTCTCTGGACCATCTGGGCCGGGTCCGCCGCGGCCGCATTCCTGCCCGCGACATCACCGTATTCACCCGCCAGCTTGCCGGCCTCCTGCGGGCAGGCGTGCCCATTCTGCGGGCACTCACCACCATTCAGCAGCAGAGTTCCAACCCGGCCTTCAAGGCCGTGGTCGACACCATTGTCTCTGCCATCCGTGACGGTAGCACGCTTTCGGAGACACTGGGGCGTTCTCCGCACCTGTTTTCCGAGCTCTATGTCAACATGGTTCGGGCCGGCGAATCGGTCGGCGTGCTCGACGAGATGCTGCTGCGTCTGGCCGAGGCCCGCGAACGCGAGGATGAACTGCGCGGCCGGGTGCTGGCCGCCATTGCCTATCCGGCCCTGGTCCTGGGCATCGGCGCGGCCAGCGTGTTTGTCATCCTGACGTTTTTTTTGCCGCGTATCGTGCATCTGTTCGACGGGATGCACACCGTGTTGCCGTTGCCCACGCGTGTGGTCATGGCCGTTAGCGGTGTGTTTGCGAATTGGTGGGGCTGGCTTTTGGCGGGGGGCGCTGCGGCAGGGTGGGGGATATACCGTCTTGCGCGAACGCGTCACGGCCGGCTGGCGTTCGATGCCTTCGTGTTGCGCCTGCCTGTGGCCGGACGCTTTGCGCTGGATACCGATCTCGTGCGGTTCTGCCGGACCCTGGCTCTACTTCTGGCCGGCGGCGTGCCCATCGAGCGCGCTCTGGCGCTGAGCGCCAAGACGCTGGTCAACCGGCGCCTGCAGGAGGCCGTCAGCCAGGTGGGAGAGGATGCCGTGCGGCGGGGTGCTTCGCTGGCCGATGGATTCCGCCGCCGCCCTGAAATCCCCTTGTTCCTGACCAATATGATGGCGGTCGGCGAGGAAGCCGGCCGCCTGGACGAGTCGCTGCAGGAAGCCGCTGCTTTCTACCAACGTGAACTGGAACGCGATCTGCGACTCATGACGACCCTCCTGGAGCCTGCCCTAATTCTGTTGGTGGGGGCGGTCGTTGGGTTTATCATATTCGCCATGCTGTTGCCGATATTCCAGATTGGGCAGGGCTTGCATTGAACGCGCGGCACGGCAGCGAAGGAGGTTGAAATGACACAACGGATAGCGACCCGCGGTTTCACGCTGATCGAGTTGATGATCGTGGTGATCATCATCGCGGCGCTGGCTGCCATGGTGGCTCCCAGCCTCATCAATAAGTCTGACGACGCCAAGGAGAAGATCGCCAAGGGCGATTTGAGCAGCTTGGATCTGGCCCTCAAACTGTACCATCTGGATACGGGCGCCTATCCGACCACGGCCCAGGGGCTTGACGTGCTGCTGTCGGCAACCGGCAAGGGTCCCTATCTGGAAAAACGGCCGGTCGATCCTTGGGGTAACAAGTACCGTTATGCGTGTCCCGGGACGCACCGTCCCACGAGCTATGACCTGAGTTCGTCCGGAAAGGACGGTCGGGACGGTACGGAGGACGATGTCACGAACTGGCAGGACTGAAGGCCGGAAGGGAATGGCCCTGGTCGAGGTGCTGGTTGCGGTCGTTATCTTCTTCGCGGCGTTCGCGGCCCTGCTCCGAGTATACGCCTTGTCCCTATCGGCCTTGGACGCCTCCGACACGACGGTGGCCTCGACATTGGCCGCACAGGAGCAGTTGGAGGCGCTCGCCTTGGTAGCGACCAACGCCGTAGGGGTAGGGCCGGATACGGGAAATGAGGCCATTCCGGGTTATGTGTGTCTGGTCGACCGGCACGCCACGGTCGGAACAGGCCTGATCTTAAGTGAAGCTGAACTGCGGGCCGGTCGCCGGGACCGGGGCGCGGGTGCTGTCGTGTGGACCCGAATGGTGCCCGCATCGCCGTAGGTGTCAAGTCAGCCAGAGCATGGAGGAGCGAACACGAACCGCGCGGGCTTCACGTTGATTGAACTGTTGATCGCTGCTGCGCTCGGCGTCCTGCTTATCGCCGCCGTTGTTGTCGCCTTCACCGGGGGGGTGCGCGTGTGGGAGCGAGCTCGCGAGGGGACGTCGCCGGCACTGGATGCGGCCTTGGCGACCGAGTGGTTCCAGCGCGACCTCCACAACTCCACGGCCACGCGCTGGGGTACCTTCGAAGGAGAGCGAGACGCGGTGCGTTTCCCCGTGCTGATCACCGTCACAGGTGCGCCGGGGGCGCTCGCTTTGCAGGACGTCAGCTATGCGGTGCCGACGGGCCGAGGCACATTGGAGCGAAGTGTCGGCTCCTTTCCGCGAAACGGGCATCCTGCCGCCGGCGATGTACTTGTCACGGGCCTTGAATCGGTCCGTTTTTCCTACCGCGACGGGACTGCGGGCGAATGGTTGGCCGCGTGGATGGGCCGGACCAATAGGCCCTCGGCCGTCGGGATTGTTCTTCAATTCACACATGACAGGGGGGGGCTTGAGATCCGACGAACCATGCTCATTCCCGGCGTTTGAGGGCGGCAGTATTCTGATCGTGACGGTCTGGGTGTTGTTCCTGCTTGGCATCCTGGCGGCGGCCGTCGGCGTGCAGGCCGCGCGCCGCCTGGAGGCGTCCGAACGCTTGCGGGGACGGGTACAGGCGTACGCGGCCGCCCGAGCTGGCGTGGCCACGGCCGTTGCCGTATTGGCGCTCGACACGAACGGATGGGATGCGTTGTCGGAGCGGTGGGCAGACAGCCCTGCGGATTTTTGTGCCATTTCGTGCGGAAATGGCCGATTCTCGGTAGTCAGGGCCGGGGATGGCGGGGCGGACGGGACCGCGACCAACTACGGTGCCTCCGACGAATCCGCGAGGATCGACCTAAACCAGGCCGGTGTTGACGTGATCCGCGGCCTTCTCATCGTAGCGGGCGGTCTGACGCCGCAGGCGGCCGACGAGTTGAGTAAAGCCATAGATGCCTCCCGCAAGACCTCGGGGCGCGATGGCTCGAAGACACCGATTCTGACTCCTTTTTTTTGTGTCCAGGATTTACTGGCGGTGCCAGGGGTGGATGACACCCAGTTTCGTCGGCTTGAGCCTTACCTTACCGTGCACTCGGGCACGAAGCAGATCAACATCAACACGGCCGGCCCCATCGTTCTGGAGAGCGTTCTACGGCGGGCTGAGGCTTCGATTTCCGGTCATAGTGATACTGTGACGACGCTGGTAAGGAAGATATTGCAGTTCAGGAAAGGGGGCGGTATCTTTACCACTCGGACTTTGGACGGACTGGCTGGCGCAGTTTCGTCATCCTTCAAGCTGGAAGGCGACGAGCGAGCTTTGTTGAACGCATTGGGGTGGGTGGTGTCGGTCAGGTCGGACAAATATCGGATTGTGAGCGAGGGGGAATGTCTCATGGGCCGCCGCTTCCAGCGACGGATCGAGTGCGTATGGAATCGTGCCGCGCGGAGATTTGAATCTTGGAATGAAGACTGATCGGCACATCACGTCACCTGGCAAGATGGTGACAGCCATCGAACTCGGAAGCGACTGGGTCAAACTTGTGCAAGTGGACCGTCGCGGCCGCTCTCCGGTGATTGCTCGCGTCATGGCCCGCAAGCTTGACGAGGGAGAAGTCGCAAGCGGCGGTCTGGCGCGCGCCGTCAAGGCGCTCAACTGCGGCGCGGGTGATGTTATCGCCTGTGTGCCACGGCAGGCGGTGACGGTCCGCACCTTCGAGCTTCCTTCCGCCGATCCCCACGAAATCGGGGACATGATCGACCTCCAGATTGCCAAGCAAACCCCCTACTCGCGCGACGAGATCGTGTTTGACTACCGCCTCTCGGAAGGCGCACGCGAGGGGTACACGCGCGTCATGCTGGTGATTGCGCCCTCGGCGGTGATGCGCCAGCGCTGCCGTGTCCTCGAGGACTTGGGGCTGAATGTCAGACTGGTGACCGTGTCGACGGACGGGATAGTGGGGGCGGTTCAGCATCGGATGGACGCCGGGGCGATCGGCCTCGGCGGCGACATAGCCGTGCTCGATGTGGATGCCTCCGCGTCGGAGATCCTGGTGCTTCAGAACGGCATGGTCCTCTTTAGCCGTGGTCTGGCCGTGGGAGCCAAGGATGTGGCCGAGGACCCCGTGACCGGCAGCGAGCGTCTGATTCAGGAGACTGCCCGGGCCTTGGAAACCTTCCGCCACGAATCGCCCTCGGGTCGTCTTGACCGCCTGTTGTTGTCCGGCGCTCTACGCGACTTGGACGGCCTTACCGACCGTTTGCGTGCGATCTTAGGCTTACCTGTGGAACGTTTTGACGTCACGGCGGAGGCCCCTTCGGCGGGCGCTTCCGCGCTGGAAGATGCCCGTGGGCGCGATGTGGCGCTCACCGCGGTCGCCGGCGCCGCCCTGGCACCGGACCGTCTTGACATCGATCTGACACCCGAATCCATTCTGGCGCGGCGTGCGGTCTCCCGGCGGGCCGCCGCGATGACGGTCACGGCGGTGCTGATCGCGGCTGTGATCGTGCTCGCATCTCTTATTGTGGAAAGCACGCTATTCGCGCGGCAACACTATCTGGCCCGGTTGAACGCCCTCGTCAAATCGACCACTACGGCGGCGGACGAGATCGAGTCGATGAAGCACAAGGTGGCGTTGGTGACCAGTCGGGCGCGGGGCGGAATGCTGCCTGTGGCGGTGGTGGCGGAATTGCACGCCTTGATCGGTCCGGACATCAGCCTCACTTCGCTCGAACTCGAGGAAGGGCGTCTGACCTTGCGAGGTGTAAGCCTCGGAGGCCCCGAGGTCAGCAGTCGCCTGGTCAGCACGATGGCGGCCTCGCCGCTTTTCCGCGAGGTCAAGCGGCCGCGTACGCTCAGTGTGAAGGACCGGACTGAGTTCGAGATCGTGTGCGAAACGGGGATGAAGCACCCATGATGCGAGCACAGCTTTCGGCGTTGTTGCAGGACCGCACGGTGTTGGTCCATGGCGGCCTCATTATGGCGGCCGTCCTGATCTCGGCAGGGGTTGCGTTGGGCCCCGTGCGCGGTCTTTTCCGAAAGACCGGCGAGGCGATCGTCGTGCAAGAAAAACAGATGGCGCGGAATCTCCGCGTCTTGGCGCCGGCCTCCAAGAACGTGGTAGTGCGCGACTACCGCCAGTATGGGGACGCGTTGCGCAAGAAGGGATCGACGGCGGAAGAAAGCTCAGCCATGGTGGCCGAAGTGGAGATGCTGGCGACTCAGGCGAAGATTGCGTTGGGTGCTACAAAGCCCCGCGATGCACGCATCGATCGTGATTACGAGCAGTACGCGGTCGAGCTAGAATTTGAGGCGCCCATGGCGCAGGCGGTGGCCTTCTTATTCGCACTGGAGAATTCTCCCCAGATGCTGCGCGTCGATCGGTTGGTCTTGGATGCCAAGGGGGCAAGGTCCTCCGGATCGCTTAAGGCGTCCGTGATCGTATCGCGTGTCGTGACGCTCTAGCGAAGGCTAAAAAAAGAAATCGATTTTTCATTTTTTCCTGTTGACGCTACCATCAAGCTTGGCGATAATGGAGCGTAGAAATTGAGTAAGGCTTGTGAATAACAAGGTCAAGTGTGGGGGCGGGTGCATCTCCAATTTCCAAGGGGGAAGGTAAACCGATGAAGATGACATCGAAGAACTGGCTCGTGGCAGTCGGGGTTGTCGTAGCGGGAACGGCGTTCGCCGGGTTCAAGATCGACGACTTCGAGGCATATACCAACGCAACTCCATTGGTGGCGGGAACCAACGGGTGGAATGCCTCAGACCCTACGGTCGTTGTTCAGACCAACATGGCCCACTTCGGCAAGCAGGCTGCGGTCGTCCCTGTCTCGGCCAACCTTTCCAACCTCGTCAATGTATTGCCCGGGGTCTCCACCAACGTATGGAGTGACTTCTGGACGATTCCGCGGCTTTACGTCTCCGATACGTCCACGGGGATTGCGGGGCCCGCTCCCGATCCGAATGCAACAGCGCAGTTCTTCCTTACCAGCAATGGTGTTTGGGCAACGATCTGCAGGACGAACGGGGGCAGCAGCGGTATCGGAACCAACTACTGGATCCAGGATATCTATAACACTAGTATCACGAACTATCCTGAGGGAAGTAATTGGATCCACGTTAGCGTCCTGCACAACTACGCCCGCAAGGACTGGTCCCTCTTCATCAACGGCGCGCCTGTCGCCACGAATCAGAGTTTCATCAACCAGACAGTTCCCAGCTACAACTGGTTCAACATGCAGAATGGTGGCGGGCAAAGCGCTTGGATCGATGATGTCACGATTACGAATCGTGTGCCTGCCGGCCTCCAGTTGGACAGAGATCATAACGGTATGGTCGACGCGTGGGAAATGCAGTACTTCGGATCCCTGGGAACGACGAATAAGGCCTCCGACGATCCTGATGGCGACGGATTGTCGAACGGCGAAGAGTCATACCTCGGGACCGATCCCTTCGACCCGAACGATCCCGGTAAAGTTCCGATGACGGCGTCGCTCCCTTGGTCCGACTACTTCGATGCCGGAAATCGCCTGAACCAAAGCCTCTACGGCCAAAAGGGCTGGTCAGCTACAAACGCCACGGTTGTGGCCGGCGGGTTTGCCAACCAATCGGTGCAACTGAACAACGGCTACGCCAGCCATGTCTTTGGTCCCAACCCGGCCTATACCAGTGTTTGGACTCACTTAGTGCTGAAGCCCAGCCAGCAGGCGGGGACGACGAAGGGAACTGAAGTATCCTCCGCGGCGGCACAGTACTATGTCACCAACAACGTGGTAATGGCCCTTAGTGGCGCCACCTGGGTCGCCCTCACGAACACTATCATGCCAGATGGCACAAAAGTGGGGAGTTTCTCTGTTCCCAATGGTGACTGGGTCCGTTTCGTCTCCAAGTCCGACTACGGGTCCCAGACATGGGCTCTCTATGCTGCGGATGTCAACGGAAACGCCGCCACGAAGTATGCGAGACTCATTGGGCAGAATCTGGCGTTTGCCTCGGGTAAAAGTCCCAACTACTATCAGGGTTTGCTCATCACAAACCTCGACAGTTCGTCAGTGGGGTACTTGGACAACGTTGAGATCACGGTTGCCCTATCCCCGTGGATTGACACGGATGGCGATGGTGTGCCGGATTACTTCGCGCAGCAGATCTCAGCCGCCGCAGTGACGAACGGATCGTCCGTTCCGGGTGTGAACGTTACCAATTTTGCCTTCGGCGTCACAAACGCGCAGTTCCTCTCTGCGAGCCTCACCACGAATGTGAATCCCGACATCGTGATGAGCTTTGTGGTCGGCAGTCAACGGCTTTACCGGGTCGTTGGCGATTCCGCCGCAGGCGGGAACTTCTCGACCCTTGTGGGCACCCTTGACACCGGCTGGGACGGGACTAACAATACCTTCACCGTTGCGCATGCCTTGACGCTGTCTCCGACTAACCGGTACTTCTTCCGGCTTGCAGCCGACAGCCCTGATGGCGCTGTATCTGTCACCAACCCTGTGACCTATGCCTGGTTCAGTCAGAGCCGCAACAGTGGCGCCGGAGTCACGAACTACTACTGGGTGACGTCGCCGATCGACTATGGCACCAATAATACCCTTCGAATCTATAGTGGATCCTTGGGTGAGGCGCTCGCGCGTGGCTTGGTTGGCAATCTGACCGACGCACAGGCCGACAGCATACAGCTCATGACAAATGGGGTCTCGACCACCTGCTATCTCGATCCGGATAAGCTGCACTGGAGGGGCCCTGCGACAAACAACCCCATCCCCGCGGGAACGGGATTCCTGGTTACACATCGTGGTGTTCCTACTGCGATACCCACCACGGTCTACTGCGGTCAGGTGCAGACCAACCCAATCCCTGTAGCTCTGGCTGCAGGGTGGAACATAGTCGGCTGGCCGTACTCCAGTGAGACCCACAACTGGGCTTTCATGAATGCGCACTCGTCAACGATCGCGAGCAACGCTGACAGGATATTCCTGTTGAACGGCCTCCTTTACACGGCCGCAACCTACGGGACGAACGGAGTGTGGACAATCGGCCAAGGTGTGTCCGGCAAGGGGGCGAATGCGACGAACTTCATCACGGTTCAGCCGGGTCAAGGCTTCTTGTATCAACGTACTGGCGGATCGAACACATGGTCGATGACACCTCAGTGAGAATGATGCGATTGGGGGATGACAACCGAAACACGCAAAGAGGTTAGCACTATGAAGACAACTCAAAGAACGGGAATGCGCGGGGGATATGCGTTCGCCGGGGTGTTGCTCATTTCGGGAATGGCCATGGCAGCGACGCAGAGTACTCCCTGCGCCAATCTTACGGAGAAGTGGAGCACGGATGCATCGGGATGGTCCAAAATCGGAGATGGTTCCGGACTATGGACGAACGGGGCGCTCGGGGTATCCTACGCGGCGGCGATGCTGGGGTTTCCAATGTCGGAGGTAACTTGCCTCTACGCCAGCGACGCAGCGTCTGGAGGTCGTTTTCTCGGAAACTACATCCAGCAGAAGATCACTGATGTAGCCTTCGGTATCAAGAAGGAGGCCTTTACTGGCACCGTGTACTTCTACCTGAATGCGAACAACCATCAGTGGCGGCATGAGGTTGCCCTTCCCTCAAGCGATGATGCGTGGGGTAATGTCGACATTCCAATGACCTACGATTCCGGTTGGTCAGTGGTGCCGCTCTCCGTCGAGGCTTCTGAGGACCTTTTTCAGGCGGATCTGGCTTCGGTTACTGGAGTGGGTGTCTGCGTCTCCCGCGGCGACAGTCAGATACAAGGAGCAATGATTGAGAATTTCAAAGTGATAGGTCCTTGGGGACAGATCATCACGAGCGGGGCCTCGGCGGGTTTGTCCTCGTCTTGGTTGGCCGAAAACGGCTTGGCGGCTAATACCGATGCTAACGCGCAACCTTTCAACGACGGGGTTACCTATCTAGACAAGTTCGTAACTGGAATGGATCCCAACGACGCGTTGTCTAAGCTTACCATCGATATTGACCGTAACGCGTCTGGTCACGCTGTCCTGAAATGGCAGGGCAAGGCGTTTCGCACCTATACGATCATGCAAGCCCCCGATCTGACCGGGGGTCAGAGCTTCGTTGCCAAGGTTGCAGGTCTGCAGAGCTCTGGCACGACCAGTGAGGTAGAGGTTGACGAAGCGGGTGCGGGGCCCTATTTCTATAAGATCGCGGTCGAGCAGGAAGTCACTCAGTAACAGGGGGGAATGGAATCATGCAGAAGACTAAGATACTCGGTATTCTGGCAACCATTGTGGTTGCCATGTCAAGCGCCCTGTGCAACGGGAGCATAGTCATCACGGCCCAGGAGCATTGGGATACAACTCCCCTCCTTGACTCGTGGTCCGCTGTTCAAGGTCCCATTGGTGGAAGTGGCGTAAACCTCGCAAACTCGGGAAATTTTCTGCAGATCTCGCTTGCGGGGAATATCAGCACTCCAACGCCAGCGGACGCTATCGTCTATACAAGCGGATCCCCGTTCACGACGGGGCTGCAAAATGGTGATGTGTCCTTTAGCTTCATGTCACTCAGCGCGTCACCGCCCAGTGAGTTGGCTGTCTATTTCCATTCAGCCAATGGAGACTCGTGGGTTGACTATCTCTACCAGTTCCCTGTAGGGACTGCACCGAACGTTCCTTTGCAGGCCTACGTGGTTTCGTCGTCGTCCCTAGTTGACGGCGCGAACTGGACGGATCTGGGCAACGCCAACGCAGCGAGTTTCGCTACTGACTTTGCCAGCATTGATCGTTTCGGGTTCTACATCGCGGCGGATGGCGGCCAGAACTTTGGACTGGATGATGTGGTGATGAGTTATTCGGTTCCCGAGCCTGAGACTGTGTGGCTCTTGGTTGCTGCGTTCGCTTCCCTTGGGATAACCTACCGCAGCAAGATTAGCGCTATTGGGCGCGGCCTCGTAAAGCGCAGCTAGGCTTCAAGTATTATGACGCGAGCCGGACGCCAGTCGTCCGGCTCTTTTTTTTTCGCGGTGAGGATCTGGAAATGAAGATTGGCATCCTTGGTTACACCCAGTCGGGGAAGAAGTCATTGTTCACGTTGCTGACGACTCGGGCTATCCCTCCAGGGCGGAAGGAACAGGAAAGCATCGAAGGCGTCGCCCCAGTGCGGGACCCGCGTGTGGACGTCCTGTCACGACTGGCGCAGCCGGAACGGACACGGTATGCGGAAACAAACGTCGTCCTGCTCCCCGACCTCGAGCAAGGCTCCAAAGATCGACACTGGCTTGAGGCGGCCCGGCGTTGCGATCTGCTTTGCGTCGTAGTCCGGGCTTTCCAGTCCGGCAGTGTTTACCACCCGGCAGGGTCTGTGGACGCCGAGCGTGACCGATTGAATCTGGATGCGGAATTGTTGCTGGCTGACTTGGAACTCATCGAGAAGCGTCTGGAACGTATGCGCAAGGAGAAGCGCGCCGGCCAGACTCCCGCACAAGTCATGGAAGAAGCCGTTCTGGATAAGTGCCGGGAGACGGTTGAAGCGGGCGTACCGCTCAAAGACATCGCGCTGGACGAACACCAGGTCAAGGCCATCAGGAGCCTTGGTTTCCTCAGCATGCTGCCGACGCTATGGACCTACAACGTCGACGAGCAACACATTACGGACAACCCATGGCGCGACCGGAAGGACAGCTTCGTCGTGTCCTGTCTGATTGAGCAGGAAATCGCCAGCTTGCAGGATGAGACCGAGAGGCGTGAATACCTGCAGTCGCTTGGACTGGAGTTCTCCGGCCTTGACCGGCTCAACCGTGCTGCGTACGACATGTTGGGGTTGATGTCGTTTTACACGGTCGGCAAGGACGAGGTGCGGGCTTGGACGATCCGAAAGGGGGCACGTGCCCCGGAGGCGGCGGGCAAGATTCATAGCGACATCGAGCGGGGCTTCATCCGAGCCGACGTGATTAAGTACGACGACTTCGTGGCGGCGGGGGGTGAAGACGCCATCCGGAAGTCGGGTAAGGAGAACTTACGCGGCAAAGATTACGTTATCGAAGATGGCGACATTTGCCACTTTCGCTTCAACGTCTGACACCCCGAGCGCGTGCTTCTACGGTAACAGGCTTAGCGCAATCTGGCGCCCCGGTGAACAATCCAGGTGATAGGTTAGGAGTGCTCCGAGTGCCCGTTCAATGCCGGCCCGCTGTTTTGGCGAGCACACCAAGCGGTACGCAGGACCCGTGTCGGCGGTAATCTGCCAGGTCTTCAGGATGGCCATGGCGCCCCGATCGAGAGGGAAGAATGGTTCCTCCGCAGTCGGCAGGCACTGAGCGCAGATGACCCCCCCCCGCGGAACGGAGATGATGTTCAGGGGTTCGTCTGGACCCCCGCGGCGTCCGCATGCCGTACAGCGATCGAATCTCGGTGCCATTCCTAACAGCCCCATCAATCGCAGCTCGGTCCAGTGCAGGAGTCGCGATGCCACATCGATCCGCGGCTCACATAACACGTCGAGCACGCTGGAGAGGAAAGCGTACAGCGCCTCTTGCGGGGCACCTGGCGGGGTCAGCCGCTGCACGAGATCGCACAGATACGACGCTGAGACGCTTGCTCTGATGTTCTGGCGCAATGACTCGCGGGGATTGATCGCGGCGCATTCCTTGAGCGTGGACAGCCCGGATCTTGAAGCGCTGTAGAACAGGATCTCGCATGTGTAGAAAGCGTCGATCTGGCCGCGGAAACCGCTGCGCGGGCGGTGCGCGCCCTTGGCCAGGGTTACCAGCCGGCCGTGCTCGCGGGTCAGCCATGACACCAGCAACGATGTCCGTGAAAACGGGTCGACCCGCAAGGCCACCGCTTCTGTTTTCGAGATCATCGCTTCCTGGTCCCCGGGCGCGCCGCCGAGGCATCGTCCACAAGATGGCGTGTCAGGCGACGTCCGTCGGGCGAACGCAGCCATCGGCACTCCCGGTTGCGCATGCGCCGCCTTCCGCCCGGGGTGGCGTCTTCTGCTCCGCCAAGGTGGTCGCAACCGTGGGCGGCATAGAGCGCCAGTTCGCGAGCTGCCCCTCCGTAGCGGGCCCCCAGCCTCAGCGCCTGCTGAACGTTGACGAACACCTCACCCGTTGCGCCGCTATCCGGTCCCGGCAGGGCGGGATAGGTGAAACTTATGACATCGGTGGGCTCGTCGTGGCCCAGGAAGTCCCGGTTCACCCGTCGGATCAGGGCATCGCCGGTCAGAATTACCGAGACCCCATGCCAGTCGGTGGCGGGTGGGACCGGTCTGACGTGTCCCATCACAAGCTGGACGAACTCGCCTAGTCTCTTGCCGTCAACACGTCCGGCCCGCTGGCGGTCGATGATGGAGACCTTCATAGCTTTGGGTAGGCCACCCGGTGGTGCAGCATGTTAGTCAGGCAGGAAACGAATGCCCGCTTCACGCGGGTCAACTCTGAGAGCGTCATTTCGCAGTGGTCTAACTGGTCATCTTCGAATCGGATGTCGACGATATGATCGACCAGATCGCGGAGATGGGCAGGCGTGGGCTTTTCCAGCGACCGCGATGCGGCCTCGATTGCGTCCGCCAGAGCGATAATGCCGCTTTCGCGGGTTGCCGGCTTGGGCCCGGCGTATCGATAGTGCGACTCGTCCACCGCCGTCCTTCGACCAACGCCCCGGCCGATGATCTGCTGTTCGGCCTGCAGTTGCTGTCCGGCTTTGTGATGGAAGAACGCCACCAGTCCGGAACCGTGGTGCTGCTGGATGATATCCAATACAGGCGGTGGAAGCCGGTGGAGCAAGGCCAGGCTCAGACCTTCCTTGACATGGGCCATTACCAGCAGTGAACTCATGCTTGGGGCCAGATCGTCGTGCGGGCTATGCCCAGGCTGGCTATTCTCGGTGAAGAAGCCAGGTTTGGTTAGCTTGCCGATATCGTGGAAATAAGCCGCCACCCGGGCCAGCAGGCTGTTGGCTCCGATGGCCTCCGCGGCCGCCTGCGCCAGATTGGCGACCATTAGGCTGTGATGGTAGGTCCCGGGGGCTTCACAGGCTAGGCGCTGCAGCAGCGGGTGACCTAGGTCGGTCAGTTCCAGCAGCCTGATATTGGTCGTGATGCCGAAAAGTGCCTCAAACGCCGGGAGCAGAACGATGGTCGCCACCGCCGCGATCAAACCGCTGATCACGCAGGTGGCCGACTGGGCCAGGGCAAGTGGAAATTCGGGGGCAGGGCGGTCCAAGAGTGCAATTCCCGCGAGTAACTCGGCCAAGCCTACAATGAGGCCCATTCGAATCAACTGTGACCGCCGCCTGACGTTGCGCGACAAAACACAGGCCACCGACGTCGCGACCAGTCCGACTACAAGCACGGTAAGGCTCCGGCCGTCCAGGATAGCGGCCCCATAGCTGGACCACAGCCCAACCGCAACTCCCGCCGGAGCCCCGAGCAAGACAGTGGCCAGAAGCGGGGCCGCGGCCAGGGGAAACAGGTACTCCGCCATCGGCCGCGGCAATTGCATCCCCTCGGCTGACGCATGCAGCAGCAGCTCCGACGGCAGCAGTGTGGTCAGCCCGATCAGGGCAAGCAGGAGCAGACGGCCGTTATCCCGAAGCAGGGAGGGGGTCAGTACCGCCAAGAACCCCGTCGTAAGCAGAACTCCAAGCAGCAGCAGCAGTTGGTTGCTCGCCAAGGCGAGTGTTTCGTTAAGATCCTCGCCGCCGCCCATGTGACGGCTGTAGAGGAGCAGGCTTGCGGACAGCCAAGCGAAAGTGCCGATAACGACCCCCAGCGTGGGCCGATTCCACCAGGGAGTTGAGGCGGCATTCGTCAGGCGCGCGGCCTCGCGTTGCCGTTCCTTCAGCCGCTGTTCCCTGAGCTTTGAAATTCCAAGAGCCATCCAGTGACCCGCGTGACAAGTGATCCACAACGTGTTATTAAGATTTATGCACTTTTTGCATCCCGGTGACAAGGTATGACTGGTTCAGCATCCGCCTATCTTCTGGTGGGAGACGACGAGTTTCCCCGAACAAACGCAGCACGCGCTTTGGTTCGCAGGCTCGTGCCTGAGGCCGAACAAACCTTTGGTCTCGAGATCATAGAGGGCAAGGCCGATACGGTTGACGAGGCGGTGCGTCAGGTGAAGGTCTGCCGAGACGCCCTACTGACTGCCGGGTTTCTGCTGGCGGCCGGAAAACTAGTGTGGTGGCGCGACGTATCATTCCTTACGGACGGCGCGGTAGCAAAGAGTGAGGCGGTGAAGGACCAGTTGAAGCAGTTGGCCGAGCTGGTACAGTCGCTGCCCCAGGACGGGAATTCCCTGCTGCTTACCGCGGCGGGTATCGACCGGCGATCGTCGCTGTTCAAGGCGTTCAAGGAGCGTCACAAGATTCAGGAATTCCATCTGCCCGAGAAGAGCTATGAGGTCGAGAAGTATGCCCGCGCCACCGCCCAGGCTGCCCTCCGGGAACATGGGCTGCGGGCGACGAGTGCCGTAGTTCAGGCATTCAGTCAACGCGCCGGCACTGATGCCCGCCTGATCGCGTCCGAGGCGGAGAAACTCGATCTCTATCTGGGAGATCGCCGCGACGTTACGGAGGCCGACGTTCAAGCTGTGGTCTGCGCGGCGGCCTCCGCTGGCCTGTGGGGTTTTCTCGATGCGGTGGCCGAACAGGAAACGGTGAAAGCTCTGGAAGCGTTGCACGATCTGCTGGCCAACAAAGAGAGCCCGGTGGGTATTGCCACCATGGTTGCGTCGCGCTTGCGCGAACTGGCCCTGTATTGCGAGGCGCTGGATCAGGGCTGGGTCCGGCTCCGTTCGAGTGATCGCGGCGAAGAGGCCGTGTGGAGCGCTTTGCCGCCTGCGGCTGAAACGGTCTTCGCATCCGGCCTTAAGCGAGATCCGCGGTCTGCCCATCCTTACGTCATGATGAAGTTGTGTAAGCAGGCGGGCAAGTTCTCTACCCTGCACATCCGACAGGCGCAACGGGTCGCCGCCGAGACGCAGGAGAAACTGGTGTCAAGCAGCCTCCCCGAGCGATATCTGCTGGAGATGATGTTGCTTCGAATTTCGCGCACGCCGGGAGTTGACAGGCGGTGAGTTTCCGGTAAGGTATGCACCGTTTTTCAGCCAACGTAGCTCAGTTGGTAGAGCAGCGCATTCGTAATGCGCAGGTCGTCGGTTCGACCCCGACCGTTGGCTCCACACTTTTCCCCTGTAAACCACCGTTCTGCCCAATAAACACAGGTATTCCCTGCATATCGCCCCTTATTGCCCGTGCTTGTTCGGACTTGTCGGGGCACTTCAAGACGCTGCGCGGTCTGGTATACAAAAAGTACACACCCCCCATCGAAAAAGGATCACGATTCGCCAGAAGGCTTCAGGCGGGGCGCATGTTCGGGGCCATGCCGACGCACGGACAGGGGCGGGATCGTAGCCGGGCGGCGGCAAAGCGAGCCGGTCGCGGGGCGGGGAAGCAGGCGGGCGGCATTATCGCGGGCTCAGCGGTAAACGGCATGGCTGCCGACATCCAACGTCCACACGGTATCGCCGATGATGTGGAACACGGCCCGCAGGTCTGGCCCGAGAACGACCGAGTAGACCGTAACCCCGGCGCGCGCTGAAAGCCCGTGAATCTTGTGAGTACCCAGCCGGGCGTCGAAAGGGTCGTTCTTGAACACCTGCCAAGCGGCGCGGACGGCGTCCTTGCGATCTGGCGGCAGGGCGTAGAAGCGTTTCCAGAATTGCGGCGTGGCCTTGAACCTATACGCCGGGCGGGGGCTCATTGAGGGCCGTCTCCATGTCAACGCCGATGCCCGCTTTGGATTCCTTCAACCCCTGCCAGAAACCGGGCGGGATGTCTTCGTCGCGAACGGGCAGGTACTCTTCCGGCGGCACAATGACGGCGACAACCCGGCCGTCCTGCTCGATCATCACGGCCTCATGGTCTGTACTGACGTGCCGCAAGGCGTCGGCCAAGTCCGGGCCAGGGCGATCAATGGTCATCGTTGTCATGCTCTCAGTGTCGCACGATCCGGCCGGCGGCGTCAATCCGGCGGTTCCCGCGATTCACCCGGAACACTCACCCGCTGCGCCACAATGCCCGCGCGGTTGGGCTCGCGAGTCGTACCGGTCGGGGAGTTGTGTGGCGCCGGGCGGGGGTGGCGGGCCGAATGACGCCTTGAACCCGGTTGCCGTGGGCCTCGCTCACTACAAGGGTGATTCCCGCCATGCTGCATAGGCGTGGCAACGGCGGAAACGGTCGATCTCCGCCGGGGAAGGGTAACATAGCGCCCCTGCCGCGCGGGGCCGGCGGGAAACGCCTTGCCGCCGATCATGCACGGCACTATTCTGGCGACCGTGTAGCCGTGCGACGGGAAAGGAGACGGCATGAACACGAAAGGTTCACTGACGATCTTGGCGATTCTATTATTGGCGCACGTCAGCATGAGTGCCGGTGTCGAACAGTTCGAGGATAAAGTCCAGCGTATCCGGGATGGGCTCACAAAACGGCAGCAGGACTTGCTGTATGAAGCCAATAACCTCGATGTCGAACTGAGGGCACACGGTGTTCAATCCCCATCGATTCCAGCCGCAACCAATGTTCTCAAAAAGATGCTGTCGGACTCGGCTGCGTGGCGCGATCTCGCTTCTCGATCAACCAGAACACACGAATATTGCAAACAGCGCCTTGGGGCCTACATCCAACAGGCCAGTACAATTCTCGAAGATCCCCGCCGGCAACTGACACTCATCAAGAATGCGGAGTACGAGGCATGGGCTCGCGCCCACCCAGAGGCAGCAAGGATCAATGAATTGCAGAAAAGAACCATTGCTGCCCAGGCCGCTGCTGAAGATGCACAGCAACAAGCGCGCGATGCAAGTGATTCCGCCAACCTCGCCAACGAGGAGGCCACAAAGGCGCGCACGGAAGCCAAAGAGGCGGTGGAAAGGGCAAAGAGGGCGCAGCAGGATGCCGATGACGATGACTATTACTACAGCCAGCACTATGGCCGGTAACGTCAGCCAGCGGCCAGTCATTTTGGACGGGCGGCGCTGTTGAGGGCGGCAAGTACGTTCGCCCCCCATCACTTCGTGTTACCTTCCTAGGGTTCGGGCGTCACGTCGGTTACCGGTGCCGTGAACTCGGCGCGTCTGGCGTGTCGGAATGGGGATGTCTGGTGCCCGCCTTGCGTATCTGCCGTATCCGCTCGCGTGTCACATCGTACCGCGTGGCTAGTTCGGCGGCCGTTGCCCTTCCCCGTGCGAGTTCCTCGACGATCAGGCGATTGCGCCGGACTATTTCCCGGTGACGGCGCGCGCGGTCGGTTGCGTTCATGGCGGGGAAATCATCTCATCTGGCTTTCGCGCGTTGTCTCACCTGCGTTGGTTGATGGCCGCCAACGGCGGGCAACGGGATCGGGATGACATACCATGTCCCGCCGATTCGCTTCGCGGTTGCGTTCGCCTCGGTAATCGCCGCGTTGAATCGGTCAACTCTTCTCGCGTAATCTGGATAGATGGCATTGTACTGGGCGACGAGCGTGTTCTTGTTATCAATCCATTCGTTGAACTCACTTACCTCGCGGCAGTATTGAACGTATTCATTTTGCGGAATTCCATCCGGGTAAGTGTTTTCATACCATTGGACCGTGGGTCTGCTTCGGTCTATGACCGCTTGGCATCGACTGATTTGAGTGTCGAGGCTTCGCAACTGCGCTTCCTGACTGCGAAGGTCACTTTTCATCAGTTCTATCTGGGGGTTCAAGGTGTCCAGTTTCTCCTGGTCGTTGTAGTGCCATATCTTCTGTCCCCCAAAGAGAAGCAGGTTGATGGCCCCGAAAGCGATCCCCATCCATACGAGTGACACGATATAGTTGCGAACGACGGGCGGCAGGCGATTCAGAATTGATTTGATGCCAGTGCCGCCCTGTCCGCTTCTTTGCTGAGGCGGCAACTTTGTGGGCATGGTGACAGGACTCGCAGGTCCCGCATTTGAAGCCGCACCACGGGGCACACCTGTCGAAGGCGTTGCCGGGGTAGCAACTGCCGTGGGCGGCATGGGCTGGGACGACCCATTCACCGCCTCCTTGAATGGTTTCCAGTCAGCGAGACCGCGTGTCCAGACGAGTGTTTCGTCGCCAAGTTCACCGGCAGCCCGTAACGCAAGTAATGACTCTCGCGATACTGGGCCTTCACGACCGGCCCCGACGGCGTAGAACCACTTTTCTTGGTCCTGCAATGACGGCGGTATGCCATTGCCAGGGGGGATTGTTGGAACGGGTGCCATTCGCACTTTGAGTTGACCGCCAGGGGCACTGACTGGATGTTGACCAGCCTGTAGGCCGCCACTTGCCGCGACTGTGGCATTGAGCGGCTCAGGTGGGATGTTGACGGGGCGGGTGGCGCCGGTCGCACCGGTCGGCTGCGGTGTGGTCGGTTGTTTGCAGTTCAACTTTGATTGCCGTATGGCGCGACGCGACGCGAAAAAGAGAAGAACTGCCACCGCGATAGCGCCGCTTGTGACGACATAGGCCATCGCCCATGGATCGTTGTTGTCTGGCGCTGGGGGGGCCTTTTCCTTGGCACTAAGTGACGCAAGACTCTGTTTCGCTGAGGCATTCCCCTGTTCAGCGGCTTTCCGCCACCACTGTTCCGCCTCGGCGGCGACTTCGGGCGGGCCGGAGAAGTAATCGTTCAGTAAGCAGACCAAGTTATTCTGCGCAACGGCATTCCCCTGTTCAGCAGCCTTGCGGTACCACTCTCTTGCCTTCACGTAGTTCTGAGGCACCCTCTCGCCGTTCGCATACATCCACCCGACGTGAGCTTGTGCTTGGGCATTCCCCTGTGCGGCTTGTGTCCAGTTTTCCCGCTCCGCTTCCGGCAACCCGGCTGGAACATCGGGCGTGAATTCTGCCCACTTCGGCAAGGGTTCCTTGACCGGCTTGGAGTCTTCCCACTTCGGCGCCGGTTGCCCGGACGGAAGGGGCGCAACGGTTACGCCGTCAAACGGCAGTGTCGGCGTGCCATCAGCGGCGCGGCGCGTAGCCAGTTCAAGGTAACTGATGTCGTTTTGCGATAGGCATTGGCGGGCTAATTTCTTAAAGGCTCCCCCACCTATCTTGCCGATCTCGGTCTCCGCGACCTTCACGATGATCCAATCGCCGACGCTGGTCTTGCCAATGTATGTTCCCGCCAGACTGCGGACGCAGCCACTCGTGATGGTCCATGTTCGCTCCAAAACGTCAGGCCGTGCAACCCACGACAAAGTGCAAGTCTGTTGGCCGGCTACCGTTAGCCAGCAAGCGCCGTCGGGGCCAAGGCTGTAACCTTCTTGGTCGAGATACTCGATGCCGGCTTGTACGGGCGGCGCGCAGGTGACATGCAGCATCGCCACCATCAACCCGAGAAGACATTCCCGCACGAGTTTCATGTGCCCTCCATCGACGGCCCGGACCCCGAAAGAGAGCGGGGCGCGGACATCCAAGCTCATGCCTCTGTCGAGGGACCGCGAAGCCCCATGCAGGAAACACGAAACGAGGAGCCGCGCCCCATAAGGGCGCGTCTCCGCACGTCTCGCTTCCTGCTTTGAAAATTCGCGGTTTTCGACAGAAGCGTTCAGCGCATCAGCGCGTCAAATTGTACTCGATCAGACTTCTGTCGTTCTTCGGTTCTCCTTTGCGTCCGGCGTCGCCTTGAAGGTCACACCGACTACACGCGAACCGTACTTCCGGGGAGACAGTGTGTCAAACGGTAACGCCAGGCAGATAACGCCAGGCACTCCATGGCGCCACGGCAGTCGCCGCGTTCAATAATCAGGCGTGAATGCGGTGGCCGAGTTCAGTCTACTCGGGCGCAATCTGTTCGACGGTCTCGGTCATGGGGCTTCACCGAGAGGCTTTACGGGTATATCGGCGCTGAGGGCGGCCATAACGGCGGCACCGCGGGCGTCGAGCATGGCGATGATCTGCCCGATGTTGACGGTGTTGGACGGGGGCGGCGGGTCCTCGGCGCCACGGGCAAGCCGGCCGTGTTCACGCGGAAACAGAATCCCGGCGCCGGCCGTGAGGGCCTGGGGTGACTTCTCTGTGACGGTGCGGCTGGTCGGGCCGGACGGAGTGTTGGCGGACTCCTCGCGCATGGGTATCTCGCCGGTCGCAGCCCGTAACATGGTCATGCCGGCCTCAGACAACTCGTGCCTGCGAATCTCCACTTCGAGCCGCTGAGCCTCGGCCCACATCTCCTTGTAATCCTCTTGCCGGCTCCGGACGATGCAGGCGGCCCATAGGGCTTTGCGGTCCGTGCCCTCATCGCCGGCTATCGCCTTCCAGGTATCGCCGCGGGACATGCGGGCGCAACACCGCATGAACACCTCGACGGGGGCAGGGGCGACGGGAAGGCAGTCATGGACGCTACCCCTTGCCGGGCCGGGTCGCGGGCGCGCGCATGACCCTGATTGTAACACAATGTCACCAGTGCCGGGCGTTACACTTGACGGCGAACACGTTACGGGCATGGCGGTCGTTACGGTGGCCGTGCCGTTACTCGTTACGGGCGTAACGCCGTTACGTGACGCGGGCGGCCCAAGCGGTTGCGGGGCTTGGCGGGCCTTGCGCTCGCGGTACAGGCGTTGTCTCTCGGCGTTGGTCATTGGCATAGTGGCGTCCTTTCCTGGGTGGGTTCGGTTGGGCTAAGGGGGACGGTGATGGTCGTACCACTCCCCGGCGTCTCAGACATCGACCAGTTTATGATTTGCACGGCGACGGCGGGGGCGTTGGCCGACTTGGCACCCGCCAGCTTGCCGTGGACCTCCGGGGCGACGGCCTCCAGGGCGAGGCGGGCCATAGCGGCATCGGCAACGTGTTCCTCGGTCTCGATGACCTTCTCCACCGGTTGTCCCTTGGTGTCCGTACCGGTCTCGCGCCGTGTGGTACGCTTGACCCCGTCGAATGCGCACCGTTCAGCCCGTTCACCGATCCGTTTCATAGAGGTGAGTTTGTTGGAGTCCTGGCACGCCTTCCACGTCTTGACGTTGCCCTCGACCTGGCCGCGGCGCATGAACATACCCCAGTCGATACCCAGCGCCTTCGCGATGTCCGTCCAGTGCTCCCCCGTGGCATAACGACGCGCGGCCTCGTCGAACTGCTCCTGCGTGGCAACGGGTAGCAGGCCATGGCCCTCGGGTTGCTGACGGCCGACTTGGCGCACGACCGATGGGGGCGGCGGGTTTGAGGCGGTACCGGTGCGAGCGACTGCTGCGACTTGGCCGGGTTGTCGGGCCTTCTGCCGGTCTCGGTATGCCCGCTGGCGTTCTGCATTCGTCAATGGCATCAGAGTGTCCTTCCTGTTGAACGCGATTCACGGGGTGGTTCCTACGATGTCCAGGGCGGCGTGCTGTTCAGCATCCTCGTGATGGAGTGCGCCGTCATATTGCATGATTGCGGCCCGCTCGTTGAATAGGTGGACGATCTCGGGCAGATACTCAGTGAGCGTCGCCCGCAGATAGTTCGTCAACGCGGCTTTCGGACCTTTCAGCCGCAACCGTCCATTGTCCGCCAAGTAGAGTGTGACTCCGGCGTCACGGAGTTGCTGCAAGAATTCGGGGGTAGTCACTGGCATCAACCTCCATCATTTCGTCGGCGGGAATATCTAGTTCATCGGGTTGCCCCTGAGCATGGGGGGGGTGGGGGGTGTCTATCCCTTCGGTTTGCACTGCAACACTGCAACGGTGCCCGATGGATTCGGGGGGTGGCAGGATTTCCACGTCATCCGGCAGGGGTTCGTCGGTCCGCCAGCGAGCCGGTTTACCTTTGCGGGTCTCCATGTTGACGAGGTATCCGCGATCTCGGGCGCCGGAGACTCGACGGCTTGCAGCGGACTTGTCCAGCCTGAGCCGATGCGCGATAGCAGCGATAGAAACGCCGGAGTCTTCGTCCGTCGCCTGCATGTCCGCGACGACCTGCACGGTTTCGCGGACGGATGCGGGGACAGTGGCCTCGACGCCAGCGGAGACGATATCCGCGACGAGTTCGCGAATGGCGGCATAGTCTGCAAGTTGTGCGACGATGCGCCCTTGCTCGTCACGCTGACGGCTTGCTTGGTGGAGCAATGCGTGCGCCTCGATGAGCGTGAGGATTTGCCGGAAGTCCCGACGGAGCCGGACCGCGACCGGGGGGATGCAATTCGCGAGCGCCTCCGCGAATGGGATATGAACCGCACAAGGACCGTTCTCGATGAACAATTGCAGAGCGTGCCAAGGCTCGACACTCACTGATGATTTATCCCGACGCGCCAAGGACGCCAGAACGAGCCGCGTTTGCTCCTGGGTATCCGTTACGTGAAGCGATAACAGCCGCGTCTCGTTTTCGGGATGCAGCCGCGTTGCCGTCGTTGTCACCAGTAAGCCGGTCGGTCCCTCACGTTCGATCATTCGTGCCCGTAACCCCTCGGGCGTCTTCTCGACTACTTCGTACCGAACGCATCCCTCCGACAAGAGTGAGCGAATGAGATAACTCGCGATATCCGACTCCATCCCCGTCACCTCGTACAAAACGAGGACGCGGTGTTTCAGCGGTTCGTCACTGTACGCGAGCGCATGGTCCGACATTGCGGTGAGCGCATAGAACGCGGACGGCGGGAAGAATCGCAGCACGGTTTCCACGTTGAACGATTTACCGCCGCTCGACGGCCCTTTGACCGCGATGGAAACGGGCCTGTCGAACACGCGGGAGACGAGCGCCAGGAAGATGATCTTCGATAGCCGGGGTTCCCCAACGAGTCCGAGCGCCTCGATCTCGCATTGAAATGCGGAGAGAATATCCGGCAGCGTCGCGAGTCGTTGGCAAACCACGAATGACGCCTTGCGGTCCGAATCCCGCGACGCATGGGCCTGCTGTTCATACGGTATGGCCTTTGCCAGTGCCGCCGTCCATCTTTCGCGAAAACGATCAGGGTCCGCGACGTGTAAGTCCGACGCGTCCTTGAAACCGTCCAACGTGACAAACCGAACGCGGTCCCGTAACCGTGATTTCGACAAGGCGGTTCTCAGGGTGTCGCCGCCCTTGTCCGGTTCGATGACGACGTAGATGGTGCCGACTCCATCGAAGACGGCGGCGTCGCGCTCGTCACGCCATGATGCTGCTCCGGGGACGCCAAAGGCAGGGATGCCATGCAGCCATAGTGTGTGGCAGTCCGATTCCCCCTCAACAAGTACACCGTGGCCGGCCTCGACGGCGGCCTGCCGACGCCATACCCCATAGATGAACGGCTTAGAGCCGGACTTCCAACGAAACCGATCGTCAGTGCCGTCCCCCTTCGTCAACGCGAGCCGGAAGCGAATAGCCGCCTCGACGCCGGTCGCGTCCAGGTACTGGATGCGGAGCGCCGGGTTCCCCTGATAGGTGATCTCCGACACGCCGATGGATTTCAGGAACTCGACGGGCAGCCGCTTCGCTTCCGAGTACTGCGCCAGAGTGCAACCGGCGGCCTGAGCCCGGACTTGGGCCTTGGGTGTTGCAGTGTTGCGGTTCGTTTTCGGGGGTAACGCACCCCCCCCGCCCCCCTGCCGACGTTCGCCGCACAAGTCCCGAGCCGGGACATTGACGCTGGCAATGATGGATTCAAACGAGCAACCAGCAAAACACCGCATTACGACTTTGCCGCCGTTGCCGTCCATTACTGAGAGTGAGGATTCCTTGTCATCGTGAGCCGGGCAGTGGGCGCTCCATCCCTTTCGTACCTGCTTGGCCTTGTGACCGGTCTTGCCCTCGACCAGCGCGAGGAATTCGGCGGCGTTCATGTCCGGCCCGTCCCGATCAACGCGTCAACGTCGGCCGCCCGGAATCCGGCTGCCCGACCGCGACCCGGAAAGCGTATCTTCTGAAGCACGCCTTGAACGGCCAACTTGTCGATGCTACGAAGCGACAGGCTGAGCCGGTGGGCTACCTCAGTACGGCGCAGAATGCGGGCGCCGGGGGCCTCGGTGGCGGCGGTCGGGGTCGTAGCCGCCTGCATGGCCGCAATGACGCGGGCACGCGCGGCGGGGTCTAGGGTTGGGTCCGCTCTCGTGGCGGCTTTCAGAACTTCTATCGTGGTCGGCAACATGGCTTCTTCTCCTTTTGGCGCACCATGCGCCTCTAAAGGACTCGGGAGCCTGCTACCTTTTCGCGCCCCTCAGTATTGACGGAAGCCAATAGAATCAGGGGCGCCGCGTATATTGCGGGTGTTACCTTTCAGAGAAAAACGGGTCTGTGACGGGTCCAGCATCAGGCGTGCCGGTGCTGTTGTCTTCTCCTTGGAATATGATTCTTCGCCCCTCCCGGTGCTCGGGGCCGTGCGTATGATCCCGTACGGACTGGTGCCGCCTATGCGTCACAACTGGGAAGCCCGTCGCCTCAGTGAACAACTTGAACCACTTCGAGACCTGCTTCCGTGATAACCCAAACTCGGCGGCAATCTTCGACTCGCTTCTCATGGTGGTGGCGTAGAGGTGAACCGCGCGCGTTATTTTCGCCTTGGTGATGGGCCTCATGCCGGGCGGGTTGAAGTTCAACCACTTAGCCAGTGCTTCTTTAAGTGTTGCAGCGGCCGTAACCGAGGCCTTGTCCGCGCGGTCACGTTCGGCTTCTGCCCTCTGGCACTGCTTCTCCACCTCGTACTCCTTGCTGGCAAGGTCGTTGTTCCTCTCCAACACCGTGTGTCTGAGAATTGTCACTTCGTCTGCGTTCTTCCAATCAACAGGGGGGGCAGGCCGGGTGCATTCAATTGCGTTCATGGCCTGCATGACGAATGCGTTTTGCTTCCGCCGTGGCAGGCGTTCAAATTCGGCCTTCTCGATGATGCCGTGATCGGTAAGCGCAGTCCTGTAACGTTCGTCAAGGGCATCCCATTGAAGTTGCTGGTCCTGTAGTATGTCGTTGTCCGTCGGCATTGTGGCATTCTCCTCCTATGATGATTGTCTACTTCATCATCCTTGTTGATCCTCAGCCGTTTGCGAGAACGAACCGAGGAAAGTCTTCGAATATCCAGTTGTTCTTCAACGTCTTATAGATGACGCCCAGAAACTTCCTGGCCAACGCAAT
>CAITUY010000053.1 GCA_903895695.1 uncultured bacterium | reverse complement strand
GTCACGGAAATTGTGGAGTAGAATTTTCCACAATGCCTCGCGTGCAAATCGGGGCCGCAATGAAATGCGGTCCCGATGAAGTCCGCCGGGTGGAAGGGTAGCCACGATGCGCGAAATTATCACATTGCAATGTACCGGGTGTAAGAATCGCAATTACACCACGACGAAAAACAAGAAAAAGGGTTCGGAGCGGCTTGAACTGAAAAAGTACTGCCCTTCCGAGCGGAAACACACGGCACATCGCGAAATCAAATAAAGCTTCGGGCTGTAGGGCGGTAGCTCAACTGGCAGAGTACCGGTCTCCAAAACCGGCTGTTGGGGGTTCAAGTCCCTCCTGCCCTGCCACGTCGATAGGGGAGATCCCGTGAGTAAAGTGACGGACAGTTTGCGCCAGGTGCGGTTCTTCCTGATGGAAGTCCGCAATGAGCTCAAGAAATCGACATGGCCGACGCGTAATGAGTTGCTTGAATCCACGGCTGTGGTGATTCTTTCAGTGGTTTTGTTCAGCGTGTTCGTCGGGGTGAGTGACACGCTGTTGGTGAGCGTTTTGCGTCTGGTAGCGCGTTAAACCGACAAACCGGGGTTTTATGAGCGAGAAACAGTGGTTCGTGCTGCATACGCTGACCGGCCAGGAGGCCAAGGTCAAGGAGAGCATCGACCGCCGCTTGGATAAGGAAGAGATGCGCGAGGATCTCGACCAGGTCCTGATCCCGACCGAAAAGGTGTCGGAGGTCAAGAAGGGCGTCAAGAGCACGATCACCCGCAAATTTTTTCCAGGGTACGTGCTCGTGCACCTCAAGCTGTACGACGACCATCGGCAGGTGAACGAAAAAGCTTGGTATTTCGTCCGCGAAACTCCGGGCGTCATCGGTTTCGTGGGCGGCGAGAAGCCGGCACCGTTGCGGCCGGAAGAAGTGGACGTATTGCTCTTTCAGGTAGAGGAGAAGAAGGAGAAGGTCAAGCCCAAGGTGATCTACGACGTCGGCGAGACGGTCAAGATCACGGACGGCCCCTTCATGAACTTTACGGGTACCGTTGATGAAGTTGATGCCGATCGCGGCAAACTGCGGGTATCCGTTGCTATTTTCGGCCGCTCGGCGCCTGTGGAACTCGAGTACTGGCAGGTGGAGCGGACGTAATTCCCTCCGGTTGGCATGCGGGCGCCTCTCCTGGCGTGCGGCCGAGGGACTGAAGTCGGGGACAGAACATGGCAAAGAAAGTCACTGGAAAAATAAAGCTGCAGATTCCGGCCGGGCAGGCCAATCCGGCGCCCCCGGTGGGGCCGGCACTTGGCTCGCACGGCGTAAATATCATGGAGTTCTGCAAGCAGTTCAACGCGGCGACACAGAAACTGGCGGGGTTGGTGGTGCCGGTGATTATCACCGTGTATCAGGATCGATCCTTCACGTTCATCACCAAGAGTCCGCCGGCCTCGTCGCTTCTTAAGCGTGCGGCCGGGTTGGCTACCGGATCGGCGCAACCGAACCGCGACAAGGTGGGGAAGGTGACGGCCCAGCAAGTACTGGAGATCGTCCGCACGAAGATGAACGACCTTAACGCGACCGATGAGGCCCACGCCGTGCGCATGATCGAAGGCACGGCCCGCAGCATGGGAATTGAGGTGGTACGCTAACCATGGCCACACACGGAAAACGGTACGAGAAGATTGCGGCGGACGTCGAGGAGAAGATCTACGACTTGGCCGAGGCCATCCGCTTCCTGAAGGCGCATAAGAGCGCCAAGTTTGACGAGACCGCCGAGTTGGCGGTTCGGTTGGGTGTCGATACCAAGAAGTCCGACCAGACGGTTCGCGGCACGGTGGGCCTCCCGCATGGCACCGGTAAGTCGGTGCGCGTGGCAGTCTTTGCCGCCGGGGCCGCGGCTGACGCAGCCCGGGCAGCCGGCGCCGACTTTGTCGGCAACGAAGACCTTATCGAGAAGGTCAAAGGCGGCTGGACGGAATTCGATGTCGCTGTCGCGACGCCCGATGCCATGAAGGAAGTCCGCAAGCTTGGCAAAGTCTTGGGGCCGCGCGGCCTTATGCCGAACCCCAAGACCGGGACGGTGACGGACGACACGGCGGCGGCGGTGCGCGAGAGCAAGGCTGGTCGCGTCGAATACCGCATGGACCGGCACGGAAACGTGCAGGTGCCGTTCGGAAAGCTGTCGTTCGACGAGCCGAAACTGGTTGAAAATTGCACGGCCATCATCACGGCCATCCGCTCCGCCCGGCCGGCGGCGGCCAAGGGCGTGTTCATGAAGCGTTGCACGCTGAGTTCCACGATGGGCGTGGGGCTGCGCGTCGACGTTCGCGATTAGGCAAGGACAGGGCACGATGAGACCCGAAAAAACATCTATTGTCGGTGAAATCGGCGGTCGCGTGAACTCGGCGAGCTTCCTCTTGCTTGCCGATTACCGCGGCCTGAAGGTGGAACAATTCAGCGATCTGCGGCGCCAGCTCGGTAAGGCGGGCGCTCAAGTGCAGGTGGTCAAGAACCGGTTTCTTCGCCTGATCACGCGGGAACGGGGATGGACGGATATCGACGGCCAGCTCAAGGGTCAGTCGGCCATCATCACCGGGACGGACGTGGTGCAGGCGGCCAAGGTTCTCAAGAAGTTCAACGGTGCGAACGGGAAACCGGCTGTCAAGGCCGGCATGATGGGGAACATGTATCTGACCCCCGCCCAGATCGATGCTCTGGCGGATCTGCCTCCCCGTGAAGTGCTGTTGAGCATGGTGGTGGGTACAGTGGCGGCCCCGCTGTCGCGCCTGGTAGGCGTGATGAAGCAGAAGGTCTCCACGCTCGTGTACGTGTTGAAGGCGGTCGAAGAGAAGAAAAATCAGAACGCAAACTGATGTTTGGACTGAAGAAAGGGAAAGACCATGTCTGACGAGATCAAGTTGGAAGGCAAGATGGAAGAGTTCGTGAAGTGGATCGAGGGCATCAGCGTGCTGGAGCTCTCGCAACTCGTGAAGGCACTCGAACAGCGCTTGGGCGTGAGCGCGTCGGCCCCCATGGCGATGATGCCCGCGGGCGCGGCAGCGGCGGCAGCGCCGGCAGCCGTCGAGAAGACCGAGTTCACCGTTGTCCTCACGGCGGCGGGAAGCAACAAGATCGGCGTCATCAAGGAAATCCGTGCCATCACCGGCCTGGGCTTGAAGGAGTCCAAGGACTTGGTCGAAGGCGCCCCGAAATCCGTCAAGGAAGGTGTCTCCAAGGAAGAAGCAGCCAAGCTTAAGGAGACACTCGAGAAGGCGGGCGCGACGGTCGAACTCAAGTAGCCGCAGGGCGCTGGGTGTCGACGGGCGGCTGTCAGGCCGCGGAACGGGTGTCCTTGAATTCGGCAAGGGACGGGTACGTGCATGGTCGAGAGAACGAACTTCGGAAAACTGGTTGAGGTCATCGATCCGCCCAATCTGATTGAAATTCAGACGGCGTCTTACAAGGAATTCCTCCAGATCGATGTGCCGCCCAGCAGCCGCAAAGGCATTGGGTTGCAGGCGGTCTTCAAAGAGGTCTTCCCGATCGAGAGCTACGACGGGCGTTACGTGCTCGACTTCGTGAAGTACGAGTTCGTCATGCCTAAGACGGATGCCTACGAGACGCTCCGCGAGGGGCAGACGTATGCGGGGACGCTGCACGTGACGTTCCGGCTCAAGGATGGCGAGGAAGTCCGCGAGGAAGACGTCTACATGGGCGAAATCCCACTGATGACGGCTCCGGGGTCGTTCGTGATCAATGGCGCCGAGCGCGTGATCGTCAGCCAGCTGCACCGGTCGCCGGGCATCTGTTTCGAGCAGTCCGTGCATTCGAGCGGCTCGATGCTGTACTCGTTCCGGATTATCCCGGACCGCGGGTCGTGGGTGGAAGTGCAGTTCGATTCGTCGGACCTGCTGTGGATCTACCTTGATCGGCGTCACCGTCGTCGGAAGTTCCTGGCCACCACGTTCTTGCGAGCGTTGGGGTACAGCGCCGACGAGGACTTGCTGAGCCTGTTCTACTCGTTCCGAAAGCTCAAGCTTAGCGAGACCGTCGATGCCGACAAGCTCTCGACGCTGGTCTTCCGCGAGGACGTCATCGACATCGAGTCGCAGACCGTCCTGGCGCGCAAGTACGAGCCTCTTTCCGAGAACGTCCTGTCGCAGATGAAGGCGGCGGGCTTCAAGGATGCCGAGATCGTTGACGTCTCGTGGGATAACGGGGTGATGCTCAAGAGCGTCAAGGAAGACCCGACCCACTCGATGGATGACGCGCTCAAGGACATCTACATGCGTCTGCGCCCGGGTGACCCCGCGACGGTGTCGAACGCCCGGCAGTTGCTCAAGCGGCTCTTCTTCGATGCGCGACGTTACGACCTCGGCCGCGTCGGCCGCTACAAGATTAACCAGAAACTGGACGCCGAAATGCGCGAGGCGCGCGCAGTCGTGGCCAAGTTGATGGCACAGAAAGACGAGAAGGACAAGGAAGCCTTCATCAGTGTCGACGACCCGGAGTTACGGACGCTGAACCCGGACGGAAGCGATCTGATCTGCGCCATCCGTTATCTGATCAGCATCCGCGCCGGCAAGGGAATGGTGGACGATATCGACCACCTGGGCAGCCGCCGTCTGCGGACGATCGGCGAGTTGATCGAAAACCAGTGTCGCATTGGTTTGGCACGCGCTGAGCGCTTGGTGCGCGAGCGCATGACACTGTTCGATCCGCAAAGCGGTACGTTGACGCCCCAGCGGCTGGTCAATCCGAAGACACTCTCCGCCGTGGTCAAGGACTTCTTCGGTCGAAGCCAGCTCAGCCAGTTCATGGATCAGACCAATCCGTTGTCGGAACTAGCGCACAAGCGGCGCCTCAGCGCATTGGGACCGGGTGGGCTCAGTCGTGAGCGGGCGGGCTTCGAAGTCCGTGACGTTCACAGCAGCCATTACGGCCGTATCTGCCCGATCGAGACGCCGGAAGGTCCGAACATCGGCTTGATCTCATCCTTGGGCATTTACGCCCGCGTAAACGAGTATGGCTTCATCGAGACGCCGTACCGCAAGGTCGAGAACGGCATCGTGTCGAACGCCGTCGAGTACCTCAGCGCCGACCGCGAGGAGAAATACATCATCGCGCAGGCCAACACACCTCTCGATGCGAAAAATCGCATGTCCCGCGACCAGGTGGCCGTCCGCCACCGCGGTGAGTTCCTTGAGGTAACCAAGGACAAGGTCGACTACATGGACGTCTCGCCCAAACAGGTGGTGTCCGTGGCGGCAGGCCTGATCCCATTCCTGGAGCACGACGACGCCAATCGCGCCCTGATGGGCTCGAACATGATGCGTCAGGCGGTGCCGCTCCTGCGAACCGAGCGGCCTTTCGTGGCCACCGGTCTCGAGGGGCGCATTGCTCGTGACTCGGGCGTGCTGATGCTGGCCGACGAGGCCGGTACGGTCAGCTATGTCTCTGCCATCCAGATCATCGTTTCAGGTGGTGACCCCAAAAAGGGCAAGAAGAACGACCGCGTCTACAACCTGAACAAGTTCATGCGTTCGAATGCAGGCACCTGCTGCAACCAGAAACCGATCGTCAAGGTCGGCCAGAAGATCAAGGTTGGCGACGTTTTGGCGGACGGCGCGGCCACAGCCGAGGGCGAACTCGCGCTGGGCCGAAACGTACTGGTCTCGTTCATGCCCTGGTGCGGCTGCAACTTCGAGGATGCCATCCTGATCAGCGAGCGCCTGGTACGGGACGACGTCTTTACGTCGGTTCATATTCAGGAGTTCGAGGTCGGCGCGCGCGACACGAAGCTGGGCCCCGAGGAGATTACCCGTGATATCCCGAACGTCGGCGAGGAAGCCCTGCGCAACCTCGGTCAGGACGGGGTGATCCGCGTGGGGGCAGAAGTCAAGCCGGACGACATCCTTGTCGGAAAGATCACGCCCAAGAGCGAGACTGAACTGGCACCCGAGGAGCGCCTGCTGCGCGCGATCTTTGGCGAGAAGGCTGCCGATGTCCGCGACACCTCGTTGACCGTTCCGAGCGGCACGTACGGCATCGTCATGGATGTCAAGGTCTCGGCGCACAAGGACCTGAACAAAGAGAAGATGTCGCCCTCCGAACGTCGAAAGCAGACGCGTAATGTGGAGGAGGAGCACAAGGCCAAGCGTCAGGAACTGGTGGACCAGCTCACCGAAGCTTTGAGCAACATCCTGCTGGGTGAAAAGATCCCGCTCGATGTTCTGAACGTTGAGACCGGTGAAATCATCATACCGGCCAACCGCAAGATCACAAAGACGCTGCTCCGCAAGCTCGCCCAGGAGAGCAATCACATCGAGATCGAGAGCAGCCCGATCCAGATCAAGATCCAGGAGATCATCAGCGAGTACCAGCAGAAGTTCATCGAGCTCGACCACGAGTATGAATCGGCGATGGACCGGCTGGAGAGCGGCGACGACGTGGACCAGGGGATCATTAAGCAGGTTCGGGTTTACATCGCCAGCAAGAAGAAACTGTCCGTGGGTGACAAGATGGCCGGTCGGCACGGCAACAAGGGTGTCGTGGCGCGCATCCTGCCTGAAGCCGACATGCCGTTCCTGCCCGACGGAACTCCGGTGGACATCGTTTTGAACCCGCTCGGTGTGCCCTCGCGTATGAACGTCGGACAGGTGCTCGAGACGCACCTCGGATGGGCCTGCAAGATGCTGGGACTCTTCGCGAGCACCCCGGTTTTCGATGGAATTTCCGAGAAGCGCATCATGGACCTGCTCGAAGACGCGAAGCTGCCCAAAGACGGCAAGACGCAGTTGTTCGATGGTCGCACCGGCGAGCCGTTCGATCAGAAGGTCGTGGTCGGCTATATCTACATGCTTAAGCTGCACCATCTGGTCAGCGACAAGATTCATGCCCGCGCGGTCGGACCGTATTCGCTCGTTACTCAGCAGCCGCTGGGTGGCAAGGCGCAGTACGGCGGACAACGCCTCGGGGAAATGGAAGTGTGGGCGTTGGAAGCTTACGGCGCTGCCTATGCGCTGCAGGAATTGCTCACGGTGAAAAGCGATGACGTGGCGGGCCGAACGCGCATCTACGAGTCGATCGTCAAGGGCGAGAACGTGCTGGAGGCCGAACGGCCCGAGTCGTTCAACGTGCTCATCAACGAATTGCGGGCGATCGGTCTGGACGTACGGACCGAGACTACCGAGAAGCGTGCGTAAGAGAGGCGGCGCATACCTATGACAGGCGAACGAAGTTTTAGTCACGCTGCTGCCCGCGAACGGCTGGGAATCCCGCCGGCGGAGGGCTTTGATTCGGTTCATATTTCGCTGGCATCGCCGGAAACCATCCGGTCTTGGAGCCATGGCGAGGTGAAGAATCCTGAAACGATCAACTACCGCACCTATAAGCCGGAAAAGGGCGGCCTGTTCTGCGAACGGATCTTCGGTCCAACCCGCGACTGGGAGTGCAGTTGCGGCAAGTACAAGCGCATCAAGCACAAGGGCGTCATTTGCGATCGATGCGGCGTCGAGATTACGCAGGCCCGCGTCCGTCGCGAGCGCATGGGTCATATCGACTTGGCCGTTCCGGTCTCGCATATCTGGTTCTTCAAGTGCACACCTAGCCGGCTCGGGTTGGTGCTGGACATCACGGCCCGCGCGCTGGAGCGCGTGCTGTACTATGAGGACTACATCGTCATCACCCCGGGAGACACGCCGCTTCAAGAGAAGCAGCTTCTCAGCGAGCTCGAGTACCGCGAGGCGCAGGACAAATACGGGGAAAATTTCACGGCCAAGATCGGCGCAGAGGCCATTCGCGACCTTATGCGGAAGATCGACCTGGAGAAGACGCTTACCGAACTGGACGGCCAGATGGAGGCGACGCGCAGCAAGCAGAACCGCAAGAAGCTTGCCAAACGCATGAAGGTCATCGAGGGTTTCCTCCATAGCAATTCGCGCCCGGAATGGATGATTCTCGATGTCCTGCCGGTGATTCCGCCGGACCTGCGTCCGCTCGTGCCGCTTGAGGGCGGCCGGTTCGCGACCTCGGACTTGAACGACCTCTACCGTCGCGTCATCAACCGCAACAACCGGCTGCGCAACCTGCTACAACTCAAGACCCCGGATGTCATCATCCGGAACGAGAAGCGCATGCTGCAGGAAGCGGTGGATGCCGTGATCGACAACGGACGCCATGGCCGACCGGTGACCGGTGCGGGGAACCGTCCGCTCAAGTCGCTCAGCGATATGCTCAAGGGCAAGGGTGGGCGTTTCCGTCAGAACCTGCTGGGTAAGCGCGTAGATTATTCGGGCCGCTCCGTGATCGTGGTTGGTCCGGAACTGAAGCTTCACCAGTGCGGACTTCCGAAGAAGATGGCATTGGTATTATTCGAGCCGTTCATCATCCGCCGCCTGAAGGAACTGGGCGTGGCACACACGGTGCGCAGCGCGAAGAAGCTGATCGACAAGCAGTCGGATGACGTGTGGGCGATTCTGGAAGAGATCACCAAAGACAAGACCGTTATGCTGAACCGTGCGCCCACCCTGCACCGGCTGAGCATTCAGTCGTTCGAGCCGGTGTTGGTCGAGGGTGAGGCCATCCAAATCCATCCGCTCGTATGCACGGCGTACAACGCGGACTTCGACGGCGATCAGATGGCCGTTCACGTGCCGTTGTCCATCGAGGCGCAGATCGAGTCGCGCTTGTTGATGCTGTCGACGAATAATGTGTTCTCTCCGTCCAGCGGCAAGCCGATCATGACGCCCACGCAGGACATCGCCTTGGGCATTTACTACCTAACGTCGGCGGCCCAGAAGGACCGGGTTCGGGATATGCGCCGGCGCCCTGGCCAACCCGACAAGGCCGGCGAGTCCGAGCATCTGCCGATTTTTGCGGATGCGAGCGAAGTTCGCCTGGCGTACCAGGACGGCGCGTTCAAGATTCACGACCGGATTCGTTTCAAGAACCCCGACTACCAGCGCAAGACCGTCTTTGGCGAAATCGGTGCGAAGATGCTGCCGACGACTGTGGGCCGGGTCTTCTTCAACGAGATTCTCCCCGCCACCCTCGGGTTCATCAACCGGTGCTGCGACAAGGGCTTCCTTGGGAAGATCATCTGGCAGTGCTATCGCATCAGCGGCCATGTCGAGACCGTGCGCGTTCTGGATGCCCTCAAGAACATCGGATTCGAGCATGCCACGCTCGCCGGTGTTTCGATCGGGCTGCAGGACATGATCATTCCTCCGGAGAAGGAGGAGATTATCGGCAAGGCCCGGCGGGCCGTGAGCGAGGTCGAGGCGCAGTATCGGCGCGGTATCATTACCGACGGCGAGCGGTACAACAAGATTGTCGATATCTGGACGCAGGCGACGGACGAGACTTCCAACGCCATGTATCGGGCGATCGAGGAGAACGTGGGCAGCGACGAGACGAACCCCATCTTCATGATGGTCGATTCGAAAGCCCGCGGCAGCCGCCAGCAGATCCGTCAGTTGGCGGGCATGCGCGGGCTGATGGCCAAGCCGTCCGGCGAGATCATCGAGCGGCCGATTCTGTCCAACTTCCGCGAGGGGCTGAGCGTGCTCGAGTACTTCATCAGTACGCACGGCGCGCGCAAGGGGTTGGCGGATACGGCGCTGAAGACCGCCGACGCCGGGTATCTCACTCGCAAGCTGGTGGATGTGTCGCAAGACGTTCGGATCATCGAGCAGGATTGTAATACGCTGAACGGTATCGAGGTCAAGGCGATCGGCGAGGGCGACGAGAACCTCGTTTCGCTGCGCGACCGCGTCATTGGACGCACGGCCGTCACCGATATTGTCAACCCGGTTTCGGGCGAAGTGGTCGTTGCGTCAGGACAACTTATTGACGAGGCCACGGCTGACCGTGTTCTTGAGGCCGATGTCGAGAAGGTCCGGATCCGGAGCGTTCTCACGTGTGAGTCGCGCCGGGGGCTGTGCGCCAAGTGCTATGGGCGTGACTTGGCGACAGGCCGACTGGTGGATATCGGCCAGGCCGTGGGGATCATTGCCGCCCAGTCCATCGGCGAACCCGGCACCCAGCTCACCATGCGGACGTTCCATATCGGCGGCACCGCGAGTTCGGTGTTCAAGCAGCCGCACGTCATTTCCAAGCATGATGGTACCGTGCAGTACACGAATCTGCGCGTCGTGACGAACGACCAGGGTAATTACGTCGTGTTGAACAAGAACGGGTCGGTCGGCGTATTCGATGACACCGGTCGCGAGGTCGAGCGTCACTCGCTGGCGATCGGCGCGATCATGTCCGTGGCCGATGGCGGGCGCGTGAAGAAGGCGCAGAGCTTCATCGAGTGGGATCCCTACAGTGTTCCTATCCTTGCGGAAAAGCCAGGGACGGTGAATTTCCAGGGTTTCATCGAGAACGTCACGGTCAAGAAGGAAGTCGACCAGTCGACAGGGCTCATGGGTACGGTCGTGCTCGAGCACAAGGAAGACCTGCACCCGCAGATTGTCATCAAGTACGAGGGCACCGGTGAGACGCCCATCAGCTACAACATTCCGGCGGGCGCCCACGTGATGGTCAAGGACGGCAAGCGCGTGGCGGCTGGCGATGTGCTGGCCAAGACTCCCCGCAAGGAATCCAAGACCAAGGACATCACGGGCGGGTTGCCGCGGGTAGCCGAGCTGTTCGAGGCCCGACGCCCGAAGGATGCGGCTGAGATCGCGAAGATCGACGGAATCGTCGATTTCGGGCCGAACCAGCGCGGTCGTCGTTGCCTTCTCATTCGCGACACGGTAACGGGCGACGAGGAGCAGCATCTGATCCCAATGGGCAAGCATATCGTCGTCTACAAGGGCGACTACGTTCAGAAAGGGCAGCAGCTTACCGAGGGGCCGGTGGTGCCGCAGGAAATTCTTGAGATCTGTGGTCCCCAGGAGTTGCAGGAATACCTCCTCAACGAAGTCCAGCAGGTGTATCGGTTGCAGGGCGTCGAGATCAACGACAAGCACATCGAGATTATCGTGCGCCAGATGCTTCGCAAGGTCCGTATTACGGACCCGGGCGACACGGACTTCCTCTGGGGGGAGCAGGTCGAGAAGCAAACGTTCCAGGAGATGAACGCCAAGGCGAGTGCCGAGGGGAAGCGGCCCGCGGAAGCGCAGCCTGCGCTCCTTGGCATTACGAAGGCGGCACTCGAGACGGAGAGCTTCATCTCTGCGGCGTCGTTCCAAGATACGACCCGTGTCCTCACCGAAGCCGCGACCCTGGGGCGCGTGGACACACTTTATGGGTTCAAGGAGAACGTCATCATGGGACACCTGATCCCCGGCGGGACGGGTTTCCCCATGGTTCGGAACATTAAACTGGTGCCCCTTGCGGAGCCGATTCCTGAGGACGAACTTCGTCCCGAGAGTGAAGCTGAGAAGAAATTCAACGAGTTGTTGGGTTAGGTCTTGACAAGGGGTGGCCAGTGCTGGCAAATTTAGCCGCTTTGCGTGTGAAGGGATAAGACGTATGCCGACGATCAATCAACTGGTTAAGCACGGACGCAAGAAATTGCGCACCAAGAGCAAGTCTCCGGCGCTGCAGAATTGCCCGCAGCGGCGAGGGGTGTGCCTTATCGTGAAGACCCAGACGCCCAAGAAGCCGAACTCGGCTCTTCGCAAGGTGGCGCGCGTGCGGCTCACCAATGGCGAAGAAGTGACCGCTTACATTCCTGGGGAAGGTCATAACCTCCAAGAGCACAGCGTGGTGCTGGTGCGGGGTGGGCGAGTGAAGGATTTGCCGGGTGTTCGCTACCACATCGTGCGTGGGACGCTGGACACGCTGGGAGTTGACGGACGGCACCGGGGCCGTTCGAAGTATGGTGTCAAAACGCCTAAGCAGGCATAGGACGGCGCGGAACCATGGGACGCAGACGCAGAGCGGTACGGCGTGAAACCGGGGTTGACCCGAAG
>CAITUY010000052.1 GCA_903895695.1 uncultured bacterium | reverse complement strand
AAGCGGATTGCCCGCGCTTCCGACGTACTCGCACAGGGGCAGGAAGTCGACGTGGTCGTGCTCAACGTCAACAAGGAAGAGCAGAAGATCGCGCTCGGCATTCGCCAGACCGAAGAGAATCCGTGGGATGGCGTGCGCATGCGTTACCCGATCGGGGCGCGCGTATCCGGCAAGGTGCGCAACCTGACCTCGTATGGCGCCTTCGTGGAACTCGAAGACGGCATCGACGGGATGGTGCATGTGTCCGACATGTCGTGGACGCGCAAGATCAACCACCCGTCCGAAGTGCTCAAGAAGGGCGACGAGGTCGCGGCCGTGGTTCTTGAGGTCGATCCCGACAACCAGCGTATCAGCCTCGGCCTCAAGCAGGCCCAGGAGGATCCGTGGAGCAGCATCGCGTCCCGCTTCAAGGTTGGTCAGATGGTCAAGGGCAAGGTCACCAAGCTGGCGTCGTTCGGCGCTTTCGTGGAGATCGAGGAAGGCATCGACGGCCTGGTCCACATCTCGCAACTCAGCGACGATCGCGTGGAGAAGGTCAAGGATGTCCTCAAGGTCGGCCAGGAGGTCCAGGCCCGTGTTGTCCGCATCGACGCGGTCGATCGCAAGATCGGCCTGAGCATCAAGGCGGCCAACGTGCCCGACGAGGAGTTTGTGGTGAAGGACGAGATGCTCGAAGGCCTGCGGCCGGGCGAAGATCTCGTTGACTTGGCGGGCGCGTTCGACGCGGCCTTCAGCCAGCAGAAGGACGAGGAGTGGCACCCGGGCGAGAAGTCCGGCGGGAGCGAGTCGAAAGGCTAATCCCGGCTACTGGATCGTTGCACCGAGGCGCGCCGGACTGCACACGGGGCGCCTCGTTGCTTTTGGGGAGGGACTGTCGTCATGCAAAACGTCGTAGAAGTGCTGAAGGAGCGCGGGCTGTTCGAGGACTGCACGCATCCGGAACTGGTCAAATTCGTCGACTCGCCGCGGGCGGTTTACGCGGGATTCGATCCCACGAAGGCCAGTCTGCAGGTGGGCAATTTCGTCACCATCATGGCGCTGGCGCATTATCAGCGCTGCGGCCACAAGGTTGTGGCGCTGGTCGGCGGCGCCACGGGCATGATCGGCGACCCCTCGGGCAAGGCTTCCGAACGCAAGTTGCTAACCGCCGAGCAGCTGGACCAGAATGCGCTTGGCGTTAAGGAAAATTTGGGCCGGTTCCTGGACTTCGAGAGCCGGACCGCGCCGGCGAAGCTGGTGAACAACAACGACTGGATGCAGCGGTTCACGTATATCGACTTCCTGCGCGATGTCGGCAAGCACTTCCGCATGGGCACGATGCTGGGCAAGGAGAGCGTGCGCAACCGCCTCGAAAGCGAGACGGGCATGAGCTACTGCGAATTCAGCTACCAGCTCATCCAAGCCTACGACTTCCTGCATCTCAGCGAGACCGAGGATTGCCGGATCCAGATCGGCGGCTCGGACCAGTGGGGCAACATCACGGCGGGCGTGGACCTGATCCGAAAGCTGAAAGGCGAGGAAGCCTTCGGCATGACGTTCCCGCTCGTCTGCGACAGCAGCGGCCAAAAGTTCGGCAAGAGCGAGGGCAATGCGGTCTACCTGGATGCGGCCCTCACGTCGTACTACGACTTCTATCAGTTCTTCATCCGGACCGAGGATGCCGACGTCATGCGCTTCCTGAGGATCTTTACGTTCATGCCCCTGGCGGACATCGAGGCGATCGGCCGGGAAATGGAGCAAGCTCCCGGAAAGCGCCTGGCGCAAAAGACGCTGGCCGAGGAAATGACCCGCACCGTACACGGTGCCCAGGGGCTGGCCGTGGCGCAGCGGGCCAGTGAGGTGCTCTTTGGCGGGGGGCTGGAGGGCCTTAAGGCTGCCGATCTGCTGAAAATCTTCGCCCATGTGGCGTCGACGGAAAAGACCGCCGCCGAGTTGCTCGACGTGCTGGTGATCGACGTGGTCGCCGCCACCGGCCTGTGCAAGAGCAAGGGCGAGGCGCGAAGACTGATGAGCGACGGCGGGCTCTACGTCAACAACGTGCGGGTAAGCGACCTTGCGGCAAAGGTGACGGGCGCCATGCTCATCGATGGCCGCGTGCTCGTGCTGCGTTCGGGCAAGAAGAGCTTCCATCTTGTGAAGGTTGTGTAGTGAGCAAAGACTGGATTGTCGTTGCGGGGGCGCGGGAACACAACCTGCAGAACATTACCGTTCGCATCCCGCGGAACCAGCTCACCGTCATCACGGGGCTGAGCGGGTCCGGCAAGTCGTCGCTGGCATTTGACACGTTGTTCGCCGAGGGGCAGCGGCGCTATGTCGAGAGCCTCTCAGCCTACGTGCGGCAGTTCCTCGACCAGATGCAGAAGCCGGACGTCGATTATGTCGAGGGCCTGTCGCCGGCCATCTCGATCGAGCAGCGGACGGCCGGCTCCAACCCGCGCTCGATCGTGGCCACCACGACCGAAATCCACGATTACCTGCGGCTGCTTTACGCCAACGTCGGGCACCCGCACTGTCCGCAGTGCGGCCGGCCCGTGGCGGGGCAGTCGGCCCAGGCGATCGTGGACCAGATCCTGCAACTGCCCCCGAAGACGAAGATCGTGCTGTTGGCGCCGCTGATCCGCAGCAAGAAGGGCCTGCACGAAGGCGTGTTCGAGCGTATCCGCAAGCTGGGCTTCGTGCGCGTGCGGGTCGACGGGGAACTCCACGAAATCGAGTCCGTGCCCAAGATGGACAAGAAGCGCGCGCACACTATCGACGCGGTGGTGGATCGCCTCGTGGTCAACGGCAAGATCCGGTCGCGCCTGAACGACTCGGTGGAGTTGGCCCTCAAGCACGGCGAAAGCTCGATGATGCTGCTGTCGCAGGGCGAGGGCGAAACGGCCTGGAAGGAGCGCCTGTACTCGGAGAAGCACGCCTGCCCGGACTGCGGCTTGAGCTTCGAGAAACTCACCGCGCGGCACTTCTCGTTCAACAGCCCGTACGGGGCTTGCCCCGACTGTTCGGGCCTGGGGGCCAAACTCGTGTTCGACGAGGAACTCGTGGTGCCCAAGCCGGAGCTGTCGATCGAGGATGGCGCGATTACGGCCTGGCGGCGCGGCGGGCGGCGGCTCCTGATCTACTACAAGGGGCTGCTGCGGGCGATCGCCAAACATTTCGAGTTCAGCCTGGACACGCCGTTCCAGGAGTTGCCGGCTGAAACGCGCCGCATGATCCTGCACGGCTCGGGCGAGGATGAAGTCGAGTTCGGCTACTGGCGCGGCGGCACCTGGCACAAGTACGACCGGGCGTTCGAGGGCGTCCTGCCGAACCTGATGCGGCGCTACGAGGAGACGGAAAGCGACTTCACGCGGCAGCGCCTGCGCGACTACATGAGCCGGCAGCCGTGTCCCACCTGCAAGGGCACGCGCATGAAGGCGGAGACCACGGCCTGCACGGTCGGGGGCAAGTCGATCGTGGACGTGACGCGCTACTCGGTGCGGGAGGCCCTGGCGTTTCTCACCGATCTCGCGCTGCCCGCGCAGGAACAGCAGATTGCCAGCGACGTCGTGAAGGAGATCAAGGAGCGGCTGCAGTTTCTGGCGGACGTGGGACTTGACTACCTGACGCTGGACCGCGAGAGCGGATCGTTGTCGGGCGGCGAAGCTCAGCGCATCCGCCTGGCCACGCAGATCGGTTCGCGGCTGGTGGGCGTGCTTTACGTGCTCGACGAGCCGAGTATCGGACTGCATCACCGCGACAACGAACGCCTGATCCAGACGCTCAAGCAACTGCGCGACCTCGGGAACACGGTGGTGGTCGTCGAGCACGACGAGGATACCATCCGCTCGTGCGACTATGTCATCGATCTCGGGCCCGGCGCCGGCCGGCATGGCGGCCAGGTCGTTCACCAGGGGACTGTGGCCGAACTGTTGGCGAATCCGAATTCGCTTACGGCGCGCTACATGAACGGCGAGGCGAAGATCGGGGTGCCCGCGACGCGCCGGTCGCCCGGCGATCTCCTGCAGGTGCTCGGCTGCACCGAGAATAACCTAAAGGGCATCAACGTCCGCATTCCGCTCGGCCTCTTCGTGTGCGTGACGGGTGTCTCGGGCAGCGGTAAGAGCACGCTGGTTGACGACATCATCCGCCGGGCCCTGGCGCGGCGCCTGCACGGTTCGCGCGAGATCCCCGGCGCGCATCGGAAGCTGCTGGGCGTGGAGAAGCTGGATAAGGCCATCGTCATCGACCAGTCGCCGATTGGCCGCACGCCGCGCAGCAATCCCGCCACGTACACGGGCGCCTTTGGCCCCATCCGCGACCTGTTCGCCGAATTGCCCATGTCCAAGGTGCGCGGGTACGGGCCGGGGCGGTTCAGTTTCAACGTCAAAGGCGGCCGCTGCGAAACCTGCAAGGGCGACGGCATCATCCGGCTGGAAATGCACTTTCTGCCCGATGTTTATGTCAAATGCGAGGAGTGCGGCGGATGGCGTTACAACCGCGAAACGCTGGAGGTGCGCTACAACGGCAAGAATATCGCCGAAGTGCTGGGCCTGACCATCGACGAGGCGCTGGACTTCTTCCGGCACATTCCGCCCATCGAGCGCAAGGTGCGGACGCTCGCGGAAGTGGGACTGGGCTATGTCCAGCTCGGCCAGGCGGCGACGACCCTGTCGGGCGGCGAAGCACAGCGCATGAAGCTGGCCGCGGAACTAAGCCGCCAGGCCACTGGGCGCACGCTCTACCTGCTTGACGAGCCGACCACAGGGCTGCACTTCGCCGACATTGAACGATTGCTGACGGTCCTGGAGCGGTTGCGCGACGCCGGGAACACCGTGCTGGTCATCGAGCACAACCTCGACGTAATCAAGCGGAGCGACTACATTATCGACTTGGGTCCCGAGGGGGGCGACGGCGGCGGCCGGATCGTCGCCGAAGGCACGCCCGAAGAAGTGGCGCGCTGCGAGGCGTCGCACACCGGCCGGGCGTTGCGCGGGTTACTGGAAGACCTATGAGTGGATGGCGAGTCATGGGGGTTGCGCTGCTGGCAGCGGCCGCGGCATTCGCGGGCGAGCCGGCGCCGCCACCTGTTCTCGGCCCGGCCCGGGCGGCGCTTGAGGATGGCCTCTACGACCTGGCCGAGAAGCAGCTTCGGGACGTTCTGGCGCACACGGATCGCTCGACCGCTGAAGGCCAGGAGGCCCTGGTGCTGTTGGCCCGGACCTTGCACGGCCAGACGCGCTATGCCGAGTTGGTGACCCTTGTCGATGAGGCGACGGGAAAGGGCCGGCCGCCGGTCCCGGCCGGTCTCATCTTCTGGCGTGCCATGGCCCGGTACGAACTCGGCCAATATGAAGCCGCGCTGGCGGACGTGAAAGGGTTCGCCGAACGCTATCCGGGCGATCCTTACGGGCCGCGCGCGGCCCGGTTGGAGGCGTGGTGCGGCCTGAAGGCGGGGCGGGCCACCGAGGCCCTGGCCGGTTTTGAGCGTTTCGACCAGACCTACGGCTCAACCGACGAGGGACTCGACAACCTCTTGGATTGGGGACAGGCCCTGCTGGCGGCAGGGCGGGCTGATGACGCGAGTAAGATCTTGGAGCGCCTGGCGGCGCGGGCACCCGCCTCTTCGGACGGACAGGAGGGCCGGCTCGCGTTGGCCCAGGCCTTGATCCAGCAAGGGCGCTGGGAGGCGGCTTGGAATCTGCTCAACCTGGTTTCTGCCGACTCGGCCGTCCGTGTGGACCGCCGCGCCCGGGCGTTCCTGGCGCTGGGCGACCTTAACGCGGCGCGGACCAACTACGAGGCGGCGGTTGCCGCGGCCGTCAAGTCCGTGGAACTGGCCCCGACGACGGCGCTGAAGAGCCGGGGCCGGGCGATGCAGGGTCGGTGGCTGCTCAAGCTCGGGCGGCTTGACGAGGGCGCAGCCGTGCTCCGCTCCGCCGTCGGCGCGGTTCCGCGCGATCCCATCGCCGGCGATCTGCAGCTTGAATTGGCTGGAGCCTATCTTGACGCCAAGAAGTTCGACGAGGCTGCCGAGGAGTACCAGCGCTACCTTGAGATGTTCACAGAGCCGCTGGGTCAGTTCCGAGCCCTGAAGGGGCGCGCCTGGGCCCTGTGGTATCTGGGGCGCTATGCCGAAGCGGGCGCGGGTTTCGAAAAGGCGGCCGCCGCGGCCCCCGAGGCCCAGGAGAAGGAGCAATGCCTGGTCAAGGCGGCGGACGCGATCTTTGCGAGCGGCCAGTACAAGGCCGCGGCCGAGGCCTATGACCGGGCGCTGGCCCTGTTTCCCCGCACGGCGCTGGCCCCGCAGGCGCTCTTCCAGGCGGCCGAAAGCCTGAGCCGTCTCAACCAATGGGACGCCGCAGAACGGCGGTTTCGGTCGCTGGTGCGGGACTTCCCGGAAAACGCGCTGGCCGAGAGGGCGCTCATGCGCGTTGCGGAGATGAAGGAAGCGCAGGGGCCGGCCCACATGCGTGAGGCCATGGCGGCTTACGCGGACGTCATGCAGGTGTATACCAATGGGGCGCTCTTCGCGGAAGCCCTGCACCGTCACGGATTGGTCGCGTACCGGCTGCTTGACTTCGACCGGTCGCTTCAGGATTTTACGATCGTCATGAACGACTACACGAATAGCCGCGTCGCGCCCCAGGCCTATTTCATGCGCGGTTGGTCTTTGTACATGATGGGGCGCGAGGAGGAGGCGGCCACCGTGTGCCGGGCGTTCGTCGAACGCTATCCGGACACCGAATGGACGTCCAGCGTCCTGTTTTGGCTGGGCGAATACGCCTTCAACCACGGGCAATTCGCGCAGGCCGAGAAGTATTTCGTCAAGCTGGCGGATGCCCATGCGAAGGACGGCCTTGCCGACCAGGCGCTGCTCTGGGCCGGCCGGTCGGCGTCCCGCCAGAAGGAGTACGTCCGGGCCGTCGACCAATTCGCGCGGGCGGCCAAGGCGTACCCGGACAGCCGGCATCTGGATGAAATCCGCTTCTTCCAGGGCGATGCGCTGAGTGAGCTGGGCGAGTTTTCGCAGGCCATCGTGGTGTTCGACGACTTGATCGGAAAGTTTCCCGCGAGCGCGCTCGTGCCAGCGGCCTGGGGCCGCAAGGGTGACTGCCAGTTCACGCTCGGGGCCGGCGACCCCAAGCGTTACGAGGAGGCGATCGCTTCCTATCGGGCCGTGCTGAACGCGCCCGGCGCGAGCTTCGAGCTCCGCCTGCAGGCCGAGTACAAGATCGGGCGGTGCCTCGAAAAACTGGGGCGCCGCAAGGAGGCCTTCGAGCAATACTACAACCGCGTCATGTGCCCGTACCTGGACAAGGCTGCCGCGGAGCGCGGGACGCAGTCGGCCGCAGCTGTGTGGTTCATCAAGGCGGCATTCTCGGCGGCCGACATTCTGGAATCCGACAAGGACTGGCGCCGGGCTGTAAGAATGCTGGAGCGGGTTGTCGAGGCGGGTGTGTCGGCGAGCGACGACGCCCAGGCGCGGATCGATCGGATCCGGAACGAACACTGGATCCTGTGACCGGGCAGGCGAGTCCCGGGGAGCGGCCCCGCGCCTGCCGGAGCAGAAGTGGAGTGGCAGCATGTTGGAACTACTGAATCAGGGCGGACTGGTGGCCTGGGTCATCGTGGCCAGTGGCCTCGTGGCGGTGGCCGTATTCCTTGAGCGGGTGCTGCACTTGCACCGCGCCCGGATCAAATCAGAGGATTTTTTGGCCGGGATCCTGAACAACCTGAAACGCGGGAACGTCAACGAGGCCATGGCGATTTGCGACGATACGCCGGGCCCGGTGGCCAGCATCGTCCGCACGGCCATTGTCAACCGGGCGGCCGGGCTGGAGGCGCTGCGGTCGGCGATCGAGACGGTCGGTCGGACGGAAATCGCGCGCATGGAGCGGCGGCTGGTCATCCTGGCGACCGTGGCGCAGGTGGCGCCGTTGTTCGGCCTGCTGGGAACGGTGGTCGGGATGATCCGGTCGCTGCAGGTGATGAAGGCCCAGGCGCCGCTCGTGCAGGCGGGCGATGTGATGGGCGGGTTGATGCAGGCGCTGGTGACGACGGCGGCGGGCCTGGCTGTGGCCGTGCCGTGCTATATTGCCTTCAACTTCCTGGTGGGCAAGGTGGAGAAGATCGTCATCGACATGGAGCGCAGCGCCTCGGACATCCAGGCGTACCTGACCGGCACCAACGGCGGCGGGGCGGGGGAAGGCAAGGCGCCATGATCCAGGCCCGCGATGCCAAGACTATCGGCTGGTACGTGCAGGGTTTCCGCCGGTACCGTCCCGAGAACCGCCTCAACCGCGGACTGGTGGGGGCAGCGCCCTGGGTGAACCTGGCATTGCTCGTCTCTCTCTATCTGTACCTGCTGGCGCCGAACGTGCTGCAGCCCGGGATTGCCGTGCAGTTGCCCGAGTCGCCTTTCGCCGACGGCCGGCATTACGGCCACAGCGTGGTGGTCTTGTCTTTGCCGGTGGCCGGCTCCGCCGGGCGGGACGAGATTTTCTTCTTTGACGATCAGCGCTACCTCGGGCGCGAAACCGCCCAGGTGGACGCGCTGCGCGCGGCGTTGGCCCGGGCGTGGTCGAGCAAGCCCAACCTGCCGCTGGTTGTTGAGGCCGACCGTGACGTGCGGCACGAGACGCTGGTGACGCTGTTCAATATGGCCTCGGATGCCGGGTTCCGCGAAGTGACGCTTGGAACCCGACTCGGCGCGGCGCCGTGAGGAAGCCATGGCCAGTCCGTACACCATCGCGTTGTCCTGGCGTAACGCGTTCTTTGCAACGGCGCTGACCCTCGTGCTCTGGGGCTTGCCATGGCTGCTCCTGGAACCGGGGCGGGCGCCGGCCGCGGCCCATCCGCGCCGCCTGCCACCCGTCATTCGTTTTGTCCGCGCGTCACCCGCGCTGGACGATACGGCCTGGTCGGCCGTCATGTTTCCCGTGCCGACCAAGATCGGCTTCAGCGGAACCGTATGGCTGAAGGGGCAGGGCCAGGACTTGGCCGGCGTGCTGCAGCCCATGCGCGATGAACCGCCCTACTTGGGCAGGGCGCCGGAGGCGCCGGACGTTCCGGCGGGCGCCGTGGTGCTCAACCCGGAGCGGACGACTTATGTGCCCGAATCGGTTGAACCGCCGGCCTATATGCTGGTACACTCCAACCGCGTCGAAGGCTACCAGGCCGAATGGTACGAGGGGCTCGCGGCGCGCGGCTTCGCAGCCCCCGACTTGGCGCGGCTTCCGCCGCCGGAAGGCGGCGGGGCGTGGCTGGCGTTGAGCGCGTGGGTGGAACTGGACGCCCAGGGGCGGCCGGAGCACGTGTTCCTCGAACAACCAAGCGGGCAGACGAATATCGATGCCGACGTGGTGCGCGCGTTGCGCCGCGGGCGGGGAGATGTCGGTTCCGGTTCGGCGGCGGGCCGGGCGAGGATTTTTTACGCGGCGCGCGACGCCGCCGGGGGCGCCCGCGAGGGCGCCGCAAAACGGGGCGATTGAGGAGCGCAGCAATGGACATCAAGACAGCAAAGTGGGCGCCGGACCGGCCGTCGACGGCCGTTACGGCATTTCTCAAGCGGACCGCTTTCGACCCCGTCGCCGAGGAGGCGGCGCGTAACGTTCTCGACGAGATCCGGCTCAACGGCGATGCCGCGGTGATCAAATGCATCCGCGAGTTTGACGGCGTTACGCTCAAACCGACCGAGTTCCGCGTCAGCATGACCGAGGTGGCCAAGGCGCGCGACACGGTGACCCCGGCATTCAGGAACGCAGCCCGCGAAACGCACAAACGCGTGACCGCCTTTGCCCGGCAAGGCATGAAAAAGGACTGGAAGATGTTCACCCCCAAGGGCGGTGAACTGGGCGAGCAGTTTGTGCCGTTCGATCGCGTGGGTATCTACATTCCGGGCGGCGCGGCACCCCTGGCGTCGACGGTGTTCATGACGGTCACCCTGGCCAAGGTGGCCGGAGTCCCCGAGATCGTGGCCTGCACGCCGTCCGATGCGAAGGGCGCCGTCAACCCCTATATCCTTTATGCGCTCGAACTGGCCGGCGCGACGGAGATCTACCGCATGGGCGGCATCCAGGCGATCGGGCTCATGGCCTACGGCACCAAGACGGTCCGTAAAGTCCAGAAGATCGTCGGCCCCGGCGGGGCTTACGTGACGGCCGCGAAGCGGCACGTCTACGGCGACGTGTCGCTCGATTCGGTTGCGGGCCCGAGTGAGATCGCCATTCTCGCGGATGAAACCGCGCCGGCGGAATGCGTGGCCGCCGATCTGCTTTCGCAGGCGGAGCACGGCACGGGCCAGGAAAAGGCCCTGCTGGTTACGAACTCGAACGCGCTGGCCGCGGCCGTGGCGATACAGTTGGTGCAGCAGGCCGAGACGCTCAGCCGCAAGGCGGCCATCCAGAAGGTGCTGGAGAAGGGCACGCTGATCGTCACGGTCAACACGCTCGACGAAGGAATGGAACTCTGCAACCAGTTCGCGCCCGAGCACCTGGAGATCATGGTGCGCGAGCCGCGGAGCTGGCTCCGCAAGGTGCGTAGCGCCGGCGCCGTCTTCTTTGGGACGTGGACGCCGGAGGCGGCCGGCGACTTCGTGGCGGGGCCGAGTCATGTGCTGCCGACGGGCGGCACGGCCTCCATGTTTTCGGGACTGACGGTGGACGACTTCCGGCGACGCACCAGTTTCATGGCCTTCACGCGGGCCGACCTCCAGGAGACGCTGCCGGTCATCGAGGAATTCGGCCGTGTCGAGGGGCTCGACGGGCACGCGCGGGCCGCCCGGATTCGTTTCGAGGTGTCATGACCGGCCGTATCCGACAGAACGTCCGGGGGCTGACGGCCTACACGCCGGGTGAACAACCCAGGCAGTCGGGGCTCGTCAAGTTGAACACCAACGAAAACCCGTACCCGCCGTCGCCGCGGGTCGCGGAGGCGCTCGCGCGCCTGGAGCCCGGCGACCTGCGGCGGTATCCGGACCCCACGTGCGCCGAGATCCGGGAGATCGCGGGCCGCCTGCACGGCGTATCGCCCGACCGCGTGTTCGTGGCCAACGGGTCGGACGAGGCGCTGGCCCTGTGCACGAGGGCGTTCGTCGAGGATGACGGGACGATCGGCTATTTCGACCCGTCTTATTCGCTCTACCCGGTCCTGGCGGCGATCCGTAACGTGCTCGGCGTGGCCGTGCCGTTGCCGGCGGACTTCGGCTGGCCGGAGGGGCCGGTGCCGGATGGCTCGCTGTTCTTTCTCTGTAACCCGAATGCGCCCACCAGCCGGTTGTTCCCGAAAGACGTGGTGGAACGCTTCTGCGCGGCCTATCCGGGCGTCGTGCTGATCGACGAGGCCTACGTGGACTTTGCGGCCGGGCACTGCATGGATCTCGCCGTGACGTTGCCTAACGTCATCGTGTTGCGAACGCTGTCAAAGGCGTACTCGCTGGCGGGGATCCGGCTCGGGTACGTGGTCGGCCCGGCGGACCTGATCGGCGCGTTGTTCAAGATCAAGGATTCGTATAATGTCAACCGCCTGACGCAGGCGGCGGCGGCGGCGGCGCTGTCGGACGCCGCCTACATGCGGCGCAACGTGGCCCGGATCCGGGCCACGCGGGCGCGCCTGGGCGACGAACTCGGCCGGCGCGGTTTCGAGGTGGTCCCGTCGGAAACCAATTTCCTGTGGGCCCGGCCGCGCCGCGAGGCGGCCCGCGCCGTGTACGAACAGTTGAAGGCGCTCGGAATTCTCGTCCGGTATTTTCCGGGCGCGCGAACGGGCGATTTTGTGCGCATCACGGTTGGGTCGGATGAGGAAATCGACCGCCTGCTGGCGGCCCTGCCCGAAGGGAAGGACACATGACGAAACGAACGGCAACAGTGGAGCGGACCACCCGCGAAACCGATATCCGCCTCACGCTCGCGGTTGACGGCCAAGGGCGCTACACGGTCGAAACGGGCATCCCTTTCCTGAACCACATGCTCGAGTTGTTCTCCAAACACGCGCTGATGGACCTGACGATCAAGGCCAAGGGCGACCTGGCGGTCGATTACCATCACACGGTCGAGGATCTCGGCCTGGTGCTGGGCGAGGCGTTGGATCGGGCGTTGACTGACCGGAAGGGCATCGTACGCTATGGGACCGCCTACGTCCCGATGGATGATGCGCTGAGCCGCGCGGTGGTCGACCTGGGAGGACGTCCGTACCTGGTTTATGACGTGGCCAACCGCACCCGCAAAATCCGCGATTTCAACCTGATCCTGGTGCACGAGTTTTTCCAGGCCTTTGTCGTGAAGGCGCGCCTGAATCTGCATATCGCCCAGTTCTACGGCGATGAGCCGCACCATGCCTACGAAGCCATCTTCAAGGCCGTGGCGCGGGCATTGCGCACCGCTGTTGCGCACGATCCGCGTGAACGCGGCGTGCCGTCAAGCAAGGGGACCCTCTGATGATCATCCTGCCTGCCATTGACCTGAAGGACGGAAAGTGTGTGCGGCTGCGGCAAGGCCGGGCCGACGAGGTTACGGTTTACGGAAGCGACCCGGTCGACATGGCCCGGCATTGGGCTGACGAGGGCGCGCAGGGACTTCACATCGTCGACCTCGACGGCGCGTTTACCGGCCACCCCGTGCATACAGAGACCATCCACGCGATCACCAAGGCCCTCACGATCCCCGTGCAGGTGGGCGGCGGCTTGCGCACGGACGAGGATATCCGTCGCCTGCTGGACGTCGGCGTGGCGCGCGTGGTGCTCGGCACCCGGGCTTGCGTCGACCCCGGCGCCTTGGCGCCGCTCGTCGCGGACTTCCGCGAGCAACTGGCTGTAGGCATCGACGCCCGCAACGGGATGGTGCAGATTCGTGGTTGGGTCGAGGCGACCGAGACGTATGCCGTCGATCTTGCCGTCCAGATGGCGCATATCGGCGTGCGCACGATCATCTATACGGATGTTGCCACCGACGGCATGCTCAAGGGGCCGAACGTCGAGGGGGTCCGCCAGTTGTGCGCCCGAGTCACGGCGAATGTGATCGCCTCGGGAGGCATTTCGTCGCTCGACGACGTGAAGCGCCTGGCCGGGCTCGACGCCGGAAACTTGTTCGGGGCGATCGTCGGCAAGGCATTGTACGAAGGCACGGTGACGCTGCCGGAGTTGACTGCGGCGGCGCACCACTCATGATCCTCAGCAGTCAGGTAACGCGGCTGCCGAACGGCCTGCGCGTGGCGACGGCCGCGATGACGCACGTGCAGAGCGTGTCTGTCGGGGTATGGGTCGGGGTGGGAGGCCGTTGCGAACCCGCCGCCTGGTCAGGGATCAGCCACTTCATCGAGCACCTCCTCTTCAAGGGCACACACCGCCGGTCGGCCCGGCAGATCTCCGAGGCCATCGAGGGCCGGGGCGGCGAGATCAACGCGTTTACGCAGGAAGAAGACACCTGCTACTTCGCGCGCGTGGCGGCCGACCGGACCTGGGACGGGTTGGACGTGCTGCTGGACATGTACCTGAACCCGCGGCTGGCGCTGGAGGATATCCGGCGCGAACGGGCCGTTGTGGTTGAGGAAATCATGATGGGGCGCGACCAGCCGCAACAGGTTGTGGATGAAGTGCTCGGCGAACTGATGTGGCCCGGGCACCCCCTGGGCCGGCCGCTGACCGGGACCCCGGAGACGATCAAAAACATCGGGCGCCGGGAGATCCGCCAGTACCTGTGGGAAATGTATGTGCCTGCGAACACCGTGGTTGCCTTTGCGGGTTCGGTGGATCACCAGGCCTGCGTGGACCGGGTTCGACAGTATATGGCGGACCTGCCGGCAGGACAGCCGGGACGGTTCGCCCCGGTGCGGACGAGGCTCAAGCGCGACCGCCTGTGCGTCGTTCGGAAGGAAATCGAACAAGCCCACGTCGCGTTGGGGATCCGCACGTTTGGGCGGCATGACCCCCGCCGCTACGCCCTGAAGCTCATGAGCGTGGTGCTGGGCGAGAACATGAGTTCGCGGCTGTTCCAGGTGGTCCGCGAAGAACACGGCCTTGCCTACGCGATCCAGTCGGGCGCGCACCTGTTCCACGACGCGGGAACGTTGTGCATCTCGGCCGGCCTGGACGGCGAACGGATCGACCGGGCGTTGCACCTGATCATACGGGAACTGCGGCGACTGCGCGACGAACCGGTGGGGCCGCGCGAATTGGCGCGCGCCCGCGATTACGCGGTGGGCCAGATCCGGCTGGGGCTGGAAGGAACCGGCAGCCAGATGATGTGGGTAGGCGAGCAGATCCGCGCCTATGGGCGGATCGTGAGCCCCGAAACGATCATCGAGGCGTTGCAGGCGGTGACGGTGACCGATGTGCAGGACTTGGCCCGGCACGTCTTGAGGCCCGCAGGGATGAGCCTGGCGGTGGTGGCCCCGGAACTGCCGGAGTCCGCCGAGGACAGGCTGGTCGAAGCGTTGAACCGGGTGGGCGGCTAAGAGGAGCGGGCGCTTTTTGGATATCAATTCGAAAGAGAATGTCCTGCGGGCGATCGAGCGGCGCCACCCGCTCCGTGTCCCATTGTCGTACTGCAATCGGGATCTGGATTCCTCTGACGTCATCGGCGTGGGCGCCGGGCAGGACCCCGCGTTCAAGCCGGCCTGCCCCGGCCAGAGCGAGTGGGGTTTCGTCTGGCGCTCGCACGACAAGACCATGGGCCAGCCGATCGACGCGCCGCTGGCCGACTGGGACCGGAGCGGCTGCTACGTGCCGCCGGATCCCCTGGCCCGGGGCCGCTTCGATCACTGGCCGGACTTTCTCGCCGCGAACCGCCACCGGTTCGTGAAAGCCGGGTTGGGAATTTCCGGTTTCAACCTGGCCACGTTTTTGCGCGGTTTCGAAGCGTTTCTGGAAGACTTTTACACCCAGCGCGAGCGGGCCGAACACGTGCTCGACTTGGTCTTTGGTTTCGAGAACGCGTTGATCGACGCGTACTGCGCGCAGCCGGTCGACGGCGTCGGCTTTGCCGATGACTGGGGGACGCAGCAGAACTTGATGATCTCGCCGGCCCTGTGGCGCGAGGTGTTCCGTCCGCGATACGCCGCACAGTTCGAGCGGATTCATCGCGCAGGCAAGAAGGTCTGGTTCCATAGCTGCGGCGATGTCAGCGCCATTCTCGGCGACCTGATCGACAGCGGCGTGGACGTGCTGGAACTGCTGCAGCCTGACATTTTCGGCATCGAGCGGCTGGCGTCGCAGTACGGCGGCCGTGTCTGTTTCTGTTGTTCGGTCGATCACCAGCGGCGCGCCGTGTCCGGCACGCGCGACGAGATCTTCGACTATGCCCGGCGCCTGAACGACCGGCTGGGCTGTTTTGACGGCGGCTTTATCGGTTATATCGAGGACTATGCTTCGCTGGGAATGAGCGAGCAGAATTATCAGTGGATTCGCGAGGCCTTTCGCGGGCTGACCGTGCCAGCCGCTGTCCCGTCGCGAATGAAAGCGTGACGCCCGGGGGCCGGTGAGGTTACGGTGGTGGCGACACACAAGTGGGAGGAGATCAGCAATGAGCGATGTGGTAGTGGAACTCAAGGGCGTTACCGTAGTGGCGAAGGCGAATGTCTACTTTCACGGGAAAGTCGTGAGCCACACGGTTCTCATGCCGGACGGCCAGCGCAAGTCCGTGGGGATCATCTTCCCCGGCAAGTTTCATTTCGGGACGGACAAGGCGGAACGCATGGAGCTCACGGCGGGCGAGTGCGATGTGAAGGTGGACGGCCAGGCCGGCGAGAAGCGCTATACCGCGGGCCAGCAATTTGAGGTAGCGGCCAAGTCGGGGTTCGACATCGAGGTCAAGGCCGGCCTGTGCGAGTATGTCTGTACGTTTCTGGGGTAATGCTGAGCGAAATACCATGACAACACCTGTAAAAGTTACGTTTGCTTCGAGCCGGCCCAAGGAGTTGCGGGTCGATGCCACGCTGCCCCGCCTGCTGGACCGCATGCTCGAGGGCTGGAACTTCAAGAAGCGGTTCAAGGGCAAGAGCGTTGCCATCAAGATGCACCTGGGCGGCAATGCCGGCTACTCCACGATTCATCCGTACTTGGCGGGCCGCGTGGTGAAGGCGGTCAAGGACGCGGGCGGGCAGCCGTTCGTCACCGACAGCCCGGGCGCGGTCGCCAGCGCGCGGGAGCGCGGCTACACGGCCGAGACCCTCGGCGCCCCAATCGTCGCGGTCGCAGGACCGTTCGACAAGCACGTCTACGCGCGAAAGGTGAATTTCCGGACGTTCAAGACCGCCTTCATCGCCGGCACGATTGTGGAGGCCGATGCGATGATTGTGCTCTCGCACGGGAAGGGGCATGGCCTCAGCGGGTTTGGCGGGGCGATCAAGAATATCGCCATGGGTTGCGTGGACGGCGCCACTCGCGGGGCCATTCACCGGCTGAGCAGTTCCTCAATCAATTGGGATGCCAGCAAGTGCACCGGTTGCCTGCTGTGCCGCGACAACTGCCCGAACGGTGCGATCACGTTCAAGGACGGCAAGATCGATATCTTCGACCACGCCTGCAAGTACTGCATGCATTGCCAGCGGGCCTGCCCGAAGGGAGCCATCACGGTCGATCCCTCGGGGTACCGCAACTTCCAGCACGGCATGGCGCTGACCGTCCGGGAAACGGTGAAGCCGTTCGAACCCGGTCGAGTGTTCTACATCACGGCCTTGCTGAATATCACGCCGTTCTGCGACTGCTGGGGCTTCACCACACCCTCCATCGTGCCCGATATCGGGATTCTCGCGTCGGACGACATCCTCGCGATCGAGCAGGCGGCCATCGACCTCATCAAGGCCGAGGACTTCATCGCGGGCTCACTCCCGCCGCCGCTGAAACGCACCGGCAAGGGGCACCTGCTGGAACAGATCCACGGGAAGAACCCGTACGTGCAGGTCGAGGAAGCCGCCCGCCTCAAGCTCGGCTCGCGCGCGTACCGGTTGGCTGAAGTGAAGTAGGCGATCAGGCCAGCCACGGCCGCGCGGCCTGGCAGAAGGCCGGGATCTCGGCCTTGTGGATGGCGAGCAGTTCGCGGGACAACTCGCGGGCCGCGTCGGTATTGAACTGCACGGGATAGGCGAATAACGCATCGGCCAGCACACGCGGGTCCTCCGTGGCGATCGCATCGCCTACGAGAGTCTGGTGCGTAGCCAGGGCCGTGATGAGTGGGTGCAGCGTATCCGGGATGACGAACCGCCCGGCCGGGTGCGCGCCTTTGCTGTCCACGAGCTGCGAGAATTCCATGACGGTCCGCGGCTTGAAGCCTTCCACGGCGCCGCGCTGGGGCGCGCTCGCCACGATGCGCGCGGTCTCCAGACCGGCGAGGGCCTTGAGCAGCGTGACCGAAACATCGTCCGACCACTTGGCCAGGCGCGGGTTCGCGGCATAGGGTGGATTCCACGCGGCGCGGGCGGGCGGCGCGTTCACAAGCGCCTGGAACCGCGCATCGGCGGCGACGCGGGCCTTTTCGTCCCGCCTGACTTCCCGGCTGAGGGTGGCCTTGCTCAGCGGTTTCCAGGCGCGGAGGGCGCTGGCGAACATCTCTTCGTGGAACAGGTGCGCCATGCCGTCCCACTCGGTCGAAAAGATGATCGTGCCCAGCCGTTTATGCATCCAGGCCAGTTTGCGCAGGCCATGGTCGATCTGCCCCCGCCTGGCGGGCTTCAAGGTCGCGGACAGGCGGGCGGGCTTGTAGCCGCCCTCAAGCCGGCGATCGAGCAGTTTGAAAAGATCCTGGCCGCGGTGCGTGCCGCGCAGGATGAACGACAGATGGTTGATCCCCGCGACATCCACATCATACTCGTCGCGGGCAACATCCTCGCCGTAGAGCAGGCGCGTGAGGTCCCACCGGTGGTTGACAAATCCGGCGCAGATCCCGAGCGCGCGGATTTTGGTGTGGTTGTTCACCATCCCGCTGTAAACCGCGACCGGGTTGGCGAAGATCAGCATCATCGCATCCGGGCAGCGCTTTTCCATGCGGCGCGCGAACGAGAGGATCGCCGGCCCGGCGGTCAGCGCGTAGAACGCGCCGCTGAGCGACACGTTGTCCGACGAGATGAACCCGCGCCGAAGGCTCGCGTCGAGGCTGCGGTAGCTCGTGGCGATTCTGCCGACGGCCATGGTGATGTAGACGACATCCGCGCCATCCAGCGCCTGGTCGAGGTCCGCAGTCACAGTGACGTTGCAGTCGACCTTTTTGAACTCGGGGCAGCATCGGATCATGTGGCCGACGGCCCCGGCGCGCGCCAGGTCCCGGTCCACGAGGCGGATCTCGCCGCCGTCGAACACCGGCCCGTGATCGAATGCGGCGCGCACGATGGGCAGCACGCGCGGCGACCCGCCGCCGAGAAATACGACGTTCAACGCTTTGGTTTTCATGAGACGCGCACAATACCTGTGGCCGGCCGCCATTGCACGCCGATTCGGGACCGCACGACGTGCACTTTTTGTTGTGCTTGACGTCGTCGGCCTTCGCGATCTTACAGGGCCCCGCCATGCCGCGCCATTCCTGTCGAATGGCGGGGCACTTCATTACATATTTGTCTCGCGGTGCCCGGGCCACGGAAGTCGCGTCGACCGTGATCGAATCGTAATATGTTTGTCTGGAATGTGTTGCAACTTTGAACTCTCAGCTTGGTACGGCGACTGCTTAATACATGCCCGCTCACAACAGTCGGGGTGTGTTCAGTCATAATCGGGGAGGGTGCTGCATGACGATATTGGGATTGCATCGTCGGGTAGGGGGACTTGCCATATTGGGATGCCTGTTGCTGGTCGCCTGGCCGGCCATGGCGGATGAGGCGGCGGCGGCGACCAGCACGATCACGGCGGCTGACACCGTCTGGGTGCTGCTGGGGGCGGCGCTCGTGATGCTCATGACGCCGGGGCTGGCGTTCTTCTACGGCGGATTGGTCCGCAAGAAGAACATTCTCTCCATCCTGATGCAGTGCTTCATGGTCATGTGCCTGATCAGCCTGCAATGGGTCTTTGTCGGCTACACGCTCTCGTTCGGACCGAACCTGGCCGGCATCATCGGTAAGTTCGACTGGATGGGGCTGCACGGCGTGGGCATGGAGGCCTCGGTCTACGCACCGAAGATCCCGCACACGGCGTTCGTGATTTTCCAGATGATGTTCGCCGTGATCACGCCCGGGCTGATCATCGGCGCCTTTGCGGAACGCATGCGGTTCCCGGCATTCTGCATGTTCTGCCTGTTGTGGGCCACGCTGGTGTACGACCCGGTGGCGCACTGGGTGTGGGGGCAGGGCGGTTTTCTTGGGATGATCGGCGGGGCGGGCGCCGCGGACTTCGCGGGCGGCATCGTCGTGCATATCAATGCGGGCATGGCCGCGCTGGCCGCCGCCGTGTTTCTCGGCCGCCGTCACGGGCATCCGCACCACATCTCGCCGCCGCATAACCTGCCGCTGGCGATCCTGGGCGCCGGTCTGTTGTGGTTCGGCTGGTTCGGCTTCAATGCGGGTAGCGCCCTGGCCTGCAACGGCGTGGCCGTAAACGCGTTTCTTTGCACGCATATCGCGGGAGCCGCAGCGGGGCTCACGTGGTGCATTCTCGACTGGATCAAGTTCGGCAAGCCGACCACGCTGGGCATGATCACCGGGGCCGTGGCCGGACTGGCGGCGGTGACGCCGGGCGCCGGGTTCGTGGCACTGAGCGGCGCTGTATGGATCGGCATCATCGCGGCCATCGTCTGCTGGATGTGCGTGGTCTACGTCAAGAGCCACTTTGAATACGACGATACGCTCGACGCCTTCGGCGTGCACGGCGTGGGCGGCATCTGGGGATCGATAGCTGTGGGCATCTGGGCCACCAAGGGTGTCAATGCCGACGGCGTCAACGGTCTGCTCTACGGAAACCCGATCCAACTGTGGATCCAATTCAAAGCCGTGGCCATCGTCGCGGTCTACTCGTTTGTGGTATCGTGGGGCTTGTTCAAGTTCGTCGATGCCGTTGTGACCCTGCGCGTGTCGCATGATGAGGAGAACATCGGGTTGGACCTCACGCAGCACCGCGAAGCCGGCTACACCATTATCGACTGACGCGAAAGGACAGAGCCATGAAATACATTATTGCAGTCATTCAGCCGGACCGGATGGACGAGGTGCTTCAACGCCTTGCCGAGAAGGAAATTCATCTGGTGACGGCCTCGAATGTGGTCGGGCGCGGGCGCCAGAAGGGAATTGGCGAAGTCTACCGGAGTCACAAGGAAGCTGGGTCGTTGCTTCGGAAGATCAAACTCGAAATCGGCGTGAACGACGAGTTTGTGCAACCGACCATCGACGCGATCCTGGGGGGCGGCCGGACAGGGAAAGTCGGCGATGGCAAGATCTTCGTCCTCGATATGGCCGAATGCGTGCGGATTCGGACGGGCGAGACGGGCTCGGTTGCCATCGGATAGCGATCCCACGTATGAAGGCATTGATCCAGCGGGTGAGCCAGGGGCGCGTGACGGTGGAGGGCCGGGTCACTGGCGAGATCGGCCGCGGCTTTGTGGTCCTGTTGGGCGTGCGGCAGAACGACACCGATGACGCGGCCCGGTTCCTGGCCGAGAAGACGGCCAATTTGCGGGTGTTCGCCGACCAGCAGGACAAAATGAACCTGTCGCTCGCCGACATCGGCGGGTGTGCGTTGGTCGTATCGCAATTCACCCTCTATGCCGATACGCGCAAGGGGAACCGGCCCAGTTTCGTGACCGCCGCGCCGCCCGAACTGGCCGAGCGGCTCTACGAAGCGTTTATCGGCCACCTCCGCAAGATCCTGGGCGAAGGGCGCGTCGCCACGGGCGTGTTCCGGGCCCGGATGCAGGTCGAACTCGTGAACGACGGCCCGGTCACGATCGAGCTCTGCAGCGACGGGCGCACGGGGCCGGAAAGAGACCCCGAAGAGACCTGACGACTCACACCCCATCCTGCGTGGCCCACGCCAGGGGCAGCGGGCACCAGGCGTCGAGAATGGCCGCCCGGGCGGGCAGGGGCATCACCAGGGACGGACGGAGCGGGCCGAAAAGCAGCCGGGTGGCCGTGAGCGGAGGCACCGTAAGGTCGGCGCGCGCCTTTGTGGGCTCGCACGACGCGGCGCGGTTCTTCACGCTCAGGGCCAGGCGTCCGGACCCGGCCACTTCAATGACGACGTGACCGTCCGGCAAGGCGGTCGCGGCGGCAAGCGACCGGAGCATCGCATTCACGACAGCCGGCCAGTCGGTGATGAGCCAGTTCCCGCAGGGGCGCACCGTGAGTCCGTCGGCCAGCGCGGCAAAGAGCGAAACCAGGCCCGGCTCATACGGCGAGAGTTCGACCGTGGCATGGCCGTGGGATTGAACCCACGCGCACACGAGCCCGAACCGGGTGTCGTCATCGGCAGCGCCGGCCTCCGCCACGAAATGGCCGTCCGGGCTGGCAACCAGATATCCGAGAACACGGCCTTTCGCCGTGCGCGCCACCCAGGGTTCGTGTTGCCAGGACACGCAGCGCAAGGCAAAACCCGCGTCGTTCCGCACGGTATGCGACGGGCAGCGGTCCTGGAAACCGTGGGCGGCGTGGACTGCCGCGGTGTCGGTCGGATCCAGGCGTTCGAAGTCGATCGACGGCGATTCCGGCAGGTCCTTGAGGTTCCGGCGATTCAGGGACACCTGGAGTCCCGTGCCGGCAATTTCGTAGCCGAAGTGCTGGTACCGTTGCCGTTGGCCCCCCAGCCACGAGACAGGGTAGCCCTCGGCACGGATGTCCTCGACGGCGCGGGTCATCAGCGCTTTCATGTGGCCCCGGCCGCGTTCGGCGGGATGCACGGCGACGCCGCCGATGCCGGCCACGCGCAATGTGGCGCCGCCGACGGACCAGGTCATGGGGAACACGCCGACGAGCGCGCGGATCCGGCCGTTCGCGCGGACCACGCGGTTGCAGCCCATGTGTTCATCGGTGGGGCGATAGAGGACGGGCAGCATGCGGGCGAAGTCATGCGGCCGCGCGGACATGCTGAACACCAGGTTCAGGAAATCCATGGCTTCATCAAAATCGGGGGCGGTCAGGCGGTTGGTGTTCATGGTGTCTCTTTTGCGCTGTCCGGCCATGAGGCATCGACGGTGATCGAGATTCCGCCGCGGGGATTGAAAGTGCCGAGCACGCGCGCCCGCCGTGGCTTGATGGCCTTGACGATGTCGTCGAGGATGCGGTTTACGGCTTCCTCGTGGAATGTGTTGTGGTTGCGAAATGAGAACAAGTACAGCTTGAGCGCCTTGCTTTCGAGGCAAAGCGTGTCCGGCACGTAGTCAATGGTGATCTCGCCGAAATCCGGCTGATCGGTGATGGGGCAGCGGCTTGTGAACTCGGGACACGTGAAGCGCACGGTATAGTCACGGCCCGGATAGGCGTTGCGGAAGGACTCCAGCCTGGCCTTGTCCGGCGAGTCCGGGTAACGGGTGGTGCTTCGACCGAGCAGTGTCAGTCCCTGGCGTTTGTTCTTCATCGTAGGTCACTCCCCCATTACTTTTCCGTCATCACCCACACCCCGGCCCATTCCGCGGGCGGGTGGGCTGCCAACTCGCGGCAACGGGCCGCGTAGAGAGCGGAAGTCGGGTCCGAGGCGGTCAGGGCCGTGAAGCCCTGCAGCGCCTCCTCGAAGCGGCCGGCGTAGTAGGCGGCGAGGGCTTCGGCGAATTGCGGCAGCCACTCGCGGCGGGCGGCGGCGGTCTCCACGGTCATGGGCTCGAACACGCGCACGGGTTCCTTGCGGCCCACAACCTGGACGCGCGAAATTTCGCGCACGGCAATCTCCGGGGAGAGCGGCGTGCGCGTCATTTCCGAGATGAGGATGGGCGTGGCGAACTGCTTGTTGATGCCCTCGAGCCGCGAGGCCAGGTTGCCGGCGTCGCCCAGGAAGGTGTAGTTGAAGCGTTGGCGCGAGCCCATATTGCCGACCACGACCGGGCCGGAGTTGAGGCCGATCCGGGCGAAGAGTTCATGCCCGTAGCGGGTCTTGAGGTCGGGCCGGATGGCGGTCAGCGTGGCCTGGTATTCCAGCGCCGCGCGCACGGCCCGCTCGGCATGGTCGGCCTGGGCGACGGGCGCGTTCCAGAAAGCGATGATCGCGTCGCCCTCATACTTGTCCACCGTTCCGCCATGCTTGTAGATGATCTCGGTCATGGCCGTCAGGTAGTCGTTCAACAGGCCCGTGAGTTGCTCGGGTGTCAGGTGTTCGGAGATGCCGGTGAACCCCTTGACGTCCGAGAACAGGATCGAAAGCTCGCGGGTCTCGCCCCCGAGTTTCAACCGGCCCGGGTCCACCACAAGCTCCTCGATGACGACCGGGCTCAGGTACTGCTTGAAGGCGCTCTTGATGAAGCGCTTCTGCTTGCCCTCGGTGGCGTAGTTGAGACCCAGGGTGGCGATCAGGGCCGGGGCTACGGCGATGAGCGGGGCAACGATCGGTAGCCACAGGTTCCGGGTGTAGGCCCAGAACCCGAACCCAATCGGCAGCGGCAGGAGGACAACGAACATCAGGGCGGTACCAAACGTTCCGCGGCTGAAGCGCACGCCGAACGAGGCGGCGAGCGCGAGCAGGATCGTCAGCAGCGTCGTCATGGGGACTGGGGCGTCGCGCATGAAATCGCCCGCCAGCAGGTTGTCGAGAAACGTGGCGTGGATTTCCACGCCGGGATAAACAGCGCTCACGGGCGAGGGACGCAAGTCCAGGAGGGCTGGCGCGGTGAAGCCGAGAAGCACGTAGGCGTTGGAGAATGAAACGGGCTCGATGATTGGTGTCTTGCCTGCTTTGAGCCGCAGTTCCGATTCGATCACGGCGGCGATATTGATGGTCTTGTGAGTCTTCGATTTCCCGCGGAAGTGGAGGATGGTCTCGCCATGGCGATCGAGGGGGATCGGCACCGGCTGGCCGCTCACCTTGAGCCACGAACCCGAGACGGAGAGCGTCCGGTTGCTGAGGGGCGCCAGATAGGCGCCGAGGCCGAGAGAAGGCACGGCCTGGCCGTCGAAGACGCTCAAAGGATGAAGCCGGCGGTAGATGCCGTCGCGGCTCGGATTGCCGAACACGGTGGCTAGGAGCGTGGCATTGGTCGCCATCTCCGGTATTGGGAAGGCGGCCAGCGGGAGTTGCACCGATCGCGGGGGCGGGCCGTCCAGTCGCACGCTCGACGGCGGCACGTCGGCAGGCCAGTTCGTCGCGCCGCCATTCTCGTTGCTCACGAACAGAGCGCCAACGAACCCGCGGCAGCCCGCCACCGCCTCGCCAAACGCGACGTCGTCAGCTACGTCGATGGAGGACGGCTCGCTGTAGATCACATCGAATGCCACGGCGCGTGCGCCGGCGCGCCGGCAGAAATCAAGTACCGGCGCATAGCACTGCCGCGGCCACGGCCACGACCAGCCCTTCTTTTTGCCCCAGTCCAGGCTGTATTGGTCGAGGAAGATGAGGCGGATGCGGTCAGTCGCCCCGGGCACGGGCCGGGCGAAGTGGGCGACGCGCCAGTCCCACGTGCGCGCTTCCCAGCGCTCCAGCGCGTTCGTCCGCCAAAGCGCCAGGGCCAGGGCGGAGCAGGCCAACCCGATGGCCAGGGATTGAAAAACGCGTTTCAAACGCCCCTCAAGGCCTTTTCAAAACGGGCCTGCCGGACAGCCGACGGGGCCGATGCGGGAGCGTTCCCGATCTCGGCCTTGGCGTTACGGATGCGATCCTTGGGGTCGGGATGCGTCTTGGCGAAGTCGTTGCCGCCCGGTTTGAGTCTCTTTTCCATTTCGAAAAGCATGACCACGAGGGCATTCGGGTCGTAACCGGCATTCTTCAGAATATGGATACCCGCCGCGTCGGCCTGGAACTCGTATTGCCGGGAATAGCCGCTGTTCACCATCGTGGACGTAATATCCGAGATAGACCCCTCGAAAGCCTTGGTGGCTTCGGCAAGCTCTTTGCCGCCGAGGTTCTTGCCGGCTTCGGAGAGAACCGTGGTGAGCGCCCCGGTCATGCGGCTCTTGTCGATCGACTTCAGGCCGTGCTTCAGCTCGACATGGCCGATTTCGTGGGCGAGGACAGCGGCGACTTCCTCTTCGCCGGGGCAGCAACGCAGGAGGCCGCGCGACACCAGGATCAGTCCGCCGGGCGCGGAAAAGGCATTGATCTCGTCGCTGTCCATGATCACGAAGTGATACCCGCCGAACGTGTCAGGCCGGTCCGAGAATGCGACCAGATACTGGCCCACGACGTTGAGGTAGCGCGTGGCGGCCTCGTTATCGTACGGCTTGAACTTGGCGAGGATCGTGGCGGCCACGGTGCGGCCGACCCAGTACTCCTGCTCGGGGGTGATCGTGTCGAACGTTTTGCCCACCGCGCTTGTGGTGCGGTTGATCGAGTCGGCCTGGTCCTTGTTGATGGCGCCGGTGGCGACGGCCGCGGAGGTGGCGACGTTAGAGATGGTGTCCAGGGTCTCGCAGCCCGCAACCAGCAGGGCCGCGCCAGCCGCGCAATAGAGGGCGATGCGCTTCATCGGGCACCTCCGGGCGTGAGTCCGCCATCCTTGGCAAAGGCCCGGAGGGTGGCCGGCGCGATCTTGATGGCTTCCATGCGATCGACGCACTTGAAGTCAATGTCCCTGTGGCCGGCCTTGAATTCCTTCTCGATGTCGGCGTTGAAGCCTTTGCCGGCCAGCGCCATTTCGCCGCTGGAGGCGGCGGTCTGCGCGCCGCTGCCGGCGGTCATGACAATGGTCTTTTTGGTCAGGGCCGTAGAGTGCAGCCAGCCGGCCGACGTGCCGTCGGCCTTGGTTACGTGGTACCACGCACCATTCTGCTGATCCACGCTCACACGGTCGCCGTAACCGAGCGAGGACACAATGTCACCGAGGGGAGAGGGCGTATCGCGGATCTCGGCCTTCTTTACCTCGACGCTCATGAGGACGGCCGTGGCAGCCCAACCGACAGCCGCGACGGCACACAGCGCCGCCACGATCAGAATCCTTCTTTGTTGCATGGTGGTCTCTCCTATGATGATTGTCTACTTCATCATCCTTGTTGATCCTCAGCCGTTTGCGAGAACGAACCGAGGAAAGTCTT
>CAITUY010000051.1 GCA_903895695.1 uncultured bacterium | reverse complement strand
TTGCCACACTCTGCGGTGAACTCAACGCCACGGCGACTACGTTCCCAGGCACCAACTTGATCCTGCGATACGATCTTGCCGAGGTCGAAAAACGGTGAAAAAGCGGACAGAATGTCAGACCCCTATGTCAGGAGGTCTGAATCTGCGCCAAGCTTGTTTGTCGTCACCACGCGCTATTTTTCGGGGTTTGCTTGCACGCGAATGCCGTTCAGTCCATGGGCCCACACCCGGAATAACCGCACGTCGGTCGCGCTGTCGGGCAGCTCCGTATCAGGCCGTGGCTTGACCGTGCGCAGGGCCGCGAGCATCTCGCGGAGGTACTCGGGCGACGCCTTGCCAACGCCGTCGGCAGATGCGCCGCCGGTGCCGTTGGACGTCTTCATATTCGCAGTCACGATATGTCCCTTCACCTCCGGATCCGCCAACGATTTGATGGGACCGGGAAGGACGCTGCCGAACAGCAGGAGCTTCAGGTCGGCGGTCGGAGGGGCAATCCGCATCTTCGTGTTGTTCAAACTCACCATCACGAGCGAGATTTTCCCCTTGAACCCGTCAATGTTCTCCGGATCTGTCGTCTTGCGCACATCCTTTTCCCATTCTTTCTTGTCCATGCGGTCACCGGTGTCGATGTTGATCAGCCCGCTCAGGTAGGCAAATTCGCCGCTGCCGGTGAAGTTGAACATCCGCCAGGATCCGCCCTCGCACCACATGTCGCGCACATACAGGCGACCGCCTTGCTGAACATCGTACAGCGGGATGCCGGGGGCGCCGCTTTCGTTGCGACCGGCGGTGCCGCCGAAGAAGAATGTCCACGGTTGGGTGGCCGGTCCGGCGCCAACCACTTGCACACCTTCGTGCTCTCCGCCGTGCAGTTCGACCTGCGCGTGGGTCAAGCCCTCGATCACCATGCCATAGTCCACGCCAGCCCCCAAGACTTGCTCGCCGAAGATGCGGCTGCCTTCCTGATCGCAGTTCTCCACCAGGATGCCGACCCCGGTCTTGCTGCCCTCGACAGACAAGTTCCGGAAGTTCGCATGCGTGGGACCTTGCACGCGCAGGAGCGGCGCGTTACCAAGCCCGCTGGCACGCAACGAGGTCTTCCACGCGCCGGTGCCGATCATCTGCAGGTCGCAGCCGGCCGGGATCACCAACGTCTTTCCAATCGCATAATCCCCCATCGGCAGGTAGACGACCGGACGCTGGCCTTTCATGGCGGCGGCCTTATCGATCGCCTGCTGGATGGCGTCGCCCCCCGCGCCGGCCTGCAGTTCAAAGACCGGTCGTTGCACGTGGGGCAGAAAAGGCGCGGGCGAGATGGTGACATCCGCGATCGCCCTGGCCGCCACCACGGTGTTGTCCAACTCGGTCACCCGGCCTTTCACCTGCATGGCGCCCACGGTCCAGCGATTGCCGATGGCCAGGACGTCAGCGATGTCGCTCGGCGGCGTGCTGCGTACGATGGGACCGTTTCCGGCCACGCGCATGGTGTTGTCGAGGATCAGCGTGGGGCCATTGCCCTCGATAACGATCGGCGTCGCGTCGGTCGGATCGAGGATGACGTTGTCCTGCAGAACGACTTGTGCGCCCCAGGTCTCGGTATCCTTCCAGTTCTTGGCCCGTTTGGCATGAAAGAAGCGGTGGGAACCGATGGAGGTGTTGCCGAAAAAGGAAAAGTTCCCGCAGTGCCGGATGGAGATGTCCGTGTCCGTCGAATGCACGAAGGTGTTCTGGTAGGTGTGAAAATTGCCGGAGCCGAATTCGTTCGAAACACCGACGCCGCAATCCTCGAACCAGCAGTGCCAGATCCACCAGTCGAGCGAGTTGAAGTCCTGAATGCTGATTCCGGCCTTCGCGCAGCGATAGAACCGGCAGCGCAGTACCGCGGTCTCGGCGATGCCGTTCTTAATCCCGGCCTCGATACCGAACTGCACGTTTCGGATGATTAGATCGGAAAACTCATTGGCAGTCGAGAAGCGCTCGCCGTGCTGGATGGCCGTCTTGGCCCTGCCGAAGCCGTCGAGCGTCAGGCGGCTCATGACGGAATACCAGGGGTTGTAGAAGAGCATGGTCTTGTCGGCGGGGCCGTCCCAGCAGATGATCGTTTTCAGCGGGTCCTCCCCGATGATGTTCACGCCGTTGGCTTCCTCGTGCGTCGTCCGCAGCAGTTGGATCGTGTCGGTGATACGGTACGTGCCGGCCGGGAAATAGAGAACGTTAAAATCCTTATGGAAGCGCAAGGCTTCCAGCGCCTTCTGAATGGCCGCCGTATCGTCGGCCTTGCCATCGCCAACAGCGCCGAAATCGGCCTTAACGTTTTTCCAGCTCGAAAAAGGCCCGACGAACTCCTCGCGTGACCGCTCCGGCGCGGCGCATGCGAGCGATGGCGCGATCAGGGAAATAGCCAGCAGCTTGGCGGTGAAACATCGATTCCAGTTCAATGCGTGTTCCTTTCAGATGCGTGCGTTCTTCCAGCCCGAAACTCCATCACCAAAGCGGGAACGTGCTCGTGTGATAGTCGGCGCCTTCGCGGTTCCCATACCAAACAACACCCAGACGGGCGGGCGACCCGTCCGTCCGTGGCTCGATGCGCACCATCGACACGTCGGCCAGAACCCTTCCAAGCGGCGTGATCGCATACACGGTTCCGGGTTCCGCCTGGAACGTAATGATGCGCCCTTTCTGCTGAAACGGCACGCTGACCGCATCTGCCTGCACGGTCGCGCCTCTTCCTGACCACGGAAGCACCACACGACAGGATCGCGGCTTGCCGCCCAGCGGCTGGATCAGAATGTAGGGGACGCCCTCGCGGCCGCGATGCTCGCTGGCCACCAGGAATGAACCGGCGGCCCGGAGGATGAAGCGGGAATGCCATCGTTCCGGAACCGCAGCGAACACGCGGATTGTGCCATCATGGCTTTGCAGGAGCATCTCATTGACGGCCGCCGAGAAGATCCCCGAACTTTCCAGGTAGGGATGGATGCCATTTCTCTTGGTCGATTCCTCGTCCTTGTTCCCGACGCTGCTGTAGTAATTGAACAGGCCGTTGTCATACACTTGGAAAAACTGCATGAACTGGTAGAGGGCGGCGCGCCATCCCTCTGCAAGCCCGAGCCGCGCGGCGACCAACGGCAGATACTCGTGGCCGGCGTCCGCATTGAACCGATAACGCTCAAACGTGGCCTCGGCAAGTTTGCGCATCTTCACGGTTGACTGCAGGCCGATAGCCCCGTAGGGAAACACGCTGGAAATATTTGGAACCTGCCACTGAAAGTGATCCGGCGGTTCCGGGGTTCCATCGTTGTGCACCACCGCGCTGAACAGGCCGTCCACAACCGGATAGGGGGGTGCCTTGCGCAACCGCTCCTTCCAGACTGTCGCGCGTTTCTGATCAACGCCCAATTCAGCCGCGGCCTTGATCGCGAGGGAGAAAATCGCCCGCCAGGCCGCGCAGTCGGCATGACCGTCACGCCCGACCGGCCGCTCCTCCCATGAGAGGGATGGCTCCACATGGTAGCGCCCATCCTCGCCAAGCTTGCCGTAATTCACATAAAATTCAGCCACGTCGCGTAACACTGGATACGCTTTTTCCCTCAGAAAGGGCTCGTCCAGCGTGTAGCGGTAACGGTCCCACAACAGGATGGCATAGCGCGTGCCGCTGGAAAGGATGTACTTCATGTCCAATGAAAAGCCAAGATCGCCGGTTTCGTTTTCCGGAACCGGCACATCCGGGGCCTGCACTTTGAAATCGTGGTGCATGGTCTCCGGGTAATACGCCCCCGCAACGCCGAAATACTTCTTTGCGGCGTTACAGGCTTCCGGCCTGCTCTGGACGATCCACTCCAGAAAGTTATCCGCCAATTCCGGGTGATTAGCCGCATAGGCGGGGAGATACACGGAATGCTGGTTGTGGCACCAGTAGGAGGCTCCCCAAGCCCTGGGCCTTTCATTCCACAGATTCAAGGCGCCATTGAACTTCACGGGCCGGTGACCGAGCGACGTGATGCCCAGTTCATAGATCGCCATGTGATACAGCATGTTGGCGTAGGGATGTCCCGATTCAACGAAACATTGATTCCAGAATCTGGACCAGAACGCGTCATGCTCCTTCTTGAGTTCAACCGGATCTTCCGACAAGGTCTGTTTTGCCAGCGCCATCGCCGCGGAGAGGGGATCATCGGCTTCGTAGCTCGTGACCACGGCCACAGCCAGACGGCCGTGGAGTGCCGTTGTCGCCGGTATTTCAATCGCGAGTTGCAGCGGACTGGGCTGGATCAGATTGGCGCCATCGAATCCGTCAAACGCCAGCGCTACGGCGTAGCGTACACCGCTGTTCAGGGCATACGAAATAGTCAGCATACGCTCGCGGACTGCCAGTTCCATTTGGCGGCCCCAATCGGACTGCAGCCATCGTTCCAGCCGGATCCGGGTCGGATGCGGTGCTTCGGCTCTTTCGTCATACGAGAGCAGCAGCACGTTCCTTCCATGGGGGATGCAACCGCTCACCTCGAGTGTGCCCAGATCGAACGGTTCCGGTTCAGGGACGCGAGCGGTGACGCCACGCCATGTGACCATCCGTTCCGTCGCGGGTATGTCATCGGGGCGAGGACACATGCCCAGTTCTCCGCCGGTGTATTTGATCTCGACGGTGGAGTTGGCTAACGAAAGCCGCGTTTGCAGGCGTCCCACGCGATCCGCGAGCGGCTTGGGCGTTTCAATGACCACCCGGGCGGCCTGGGAGGCTTCACCCGAAATATCGGACTTGTTGAGCATCCATGTCAGATGGTCCGGCTGCCAGACGATGGCAGCCAGATCGCCATTTCCGACTGGCAACGCGTCATAACCATTTCGAATCGGGCGCAGGAAAACATTCTCGAATTGCTTCAGATAGCATGCGGAATCAACAACGAAGCGAACGCGCTTCTTAATTTCCGTCAGCTCGGAATCGATCATCTCAGACTGTTTCATCCTTGGTCTATACTCCCTTTGCCATCGACGCAACACTATCTCAGAACATCCGGATAGTTGATCTTGAGGTCAGTCTCGCCGAGTTTCCGCAGGTCATCGAAGGCATGGGCCGCTTGCGGGGCTGCGGCACTGAAATCCGTGTCCTTCACTGAGGGCGGGCAGTCGAAATTGATGGTCTTGTCCTTCCAGCCTTCGTTGGCAAGGCAATGGAGTTTCATGGCTGGGCTGCCTTGGAGGGAGGCGATGGTGTCGCTGAACCCGACGCCGAGCAGAAGGAACGACATCGAGTTACTGCCGTTGACGACGAACCTCTCGGTCGGATCGGCCATGGAATCGAGCACGATGCTCAGTTCGCCATGATAGTTTTCGGTCACTGCGGGGGAGTTTGTTTGCCATTCGCCGCCACGCTGGTACTTGGCGCCCTGAATGGTGACGCGGCCCGGGGCATCGCCATCGTTCCCGGCCAGATAGACGTTGCTGGGCGTTCCCTCCATGTAAAGGTCGCTGACGACAAAACTGTTGCTATCCCTGACCAGGATGCACGGATCTTCGCCGCCGCTGAATTTTGTCAACGCGCCGACGAACCCGCCGCGCTCTTTCGACTTGCCCTCGACCACAATGGGACCGCTGATGACGCCGAAGAGGATGGTCGCCGCGGCAGAGTCCTCGATGTGGACATTCCCGCCGATGTACTTGACCAGGACGGTATCGTCCTTCTTGAGCGCCTTGCAGTGCAGACCCCGGCGGCGGTAGTACTCGGCGGGATGGTCCGTCTTCTTGTCGTAACACGGGTTATAGACGTAGATCCGGTCATAGGTGACGAACGAGGGCCTTGATCCGATGGATGTCTGAAGGATGTCCTCCTCGTTCTTACTCGTCAGATTATGGCCAATGCCCATGTTCTCGACTGCCACATGGTCGGGGTCGGAGACATGCACGACTGCACCCGGCTCCTTGCTAACCCAGTCCAATGTGGTTGCCACCACGGCTGCGCCGGCAAGGGTCCAGTTCGAGCCGCTGACCTCCAGTGTCTTGGAGATGTTGTATTGTCCGGCCGGCAAATAGGCCATGGCGCCTTTGCCCTGTGTGCGGGCCGCGTCGATGGTTTTCTGAACCGCCTCGGTGTCGTCGGCCTTACCGTCACCCTTGGCGCCGAAGTCGCGCTTGGCATCGAAGATCTTGCCGGGCATGGGCACCGACGTCTTCAGGAACGACTGTTTGGCGGACTTGATGAGGCAACCGGAACGTTCGCCGGCCGGGATGTCATAGACTCTGCCGGTGTCAAAGCCCAGGGCACAGTCACCCAACACGTCTTTGCGTGTCAACGGCAGCAGTTGTCCCTTGAATGCATACGTACTGTCGGAAAGGATGACGCGTTGCGCTTCCTTGCAGATGATCTTGACGGACCAGATGGGGATACGGTCCCGGAACTCTTCCGGAACGAGCGAGGTCGCGGGGTTCCCGATGGTGCAGTCGGATATGGCGAAAGGTGCACCGTTAAGGAGCACAGCACCGCGGCGGTCGCTCCAGGCGTCGATATTGCAATCCTGCATCATGAAGGGCGCGGTCGGCGTAGAGTAGTCGATAAAGGCGCCGGAGCCGTAGGAACTGCAGCGCCAGGCGGCGCTGCCATGGCACCCATGCTCAAGAATGTCGGCGATCTTGCTGCGCTCAAAATGGCAGTTGCGGACATATTCGCAGCCGTAGTCGTCGACGATGCCATAGCCGCAGTTGCGGAACTCGCAACCGTCGAAGACATAGTCGTAATCGTTGTAATTCCCAATATACATGCCCCGGAAACAGTTTTCGAAGACGCAGTTCTCGAAGACCGTCTCGGCCGTTTGCAGCCCGTTGGCCTTGCCGTCAAATCCCATGTGGCGCGGCACCCCGACACTCACCCCGTTACCGGACATGTTCAGGAAGGCGACATGTTGATAACGCATGTTGGTGCCGAACCGGAAGGAGGAGTGCTGAACGCCGGCGCTGGCCTTGCCGCGTCCATTGAGCAGGAAGCCGGTGAAGTTCGCATGGGTGTAGCCCAGTTCCTTGATCATCGCCGTGTCCGATTCGCTATCCCAGACGATCCTGGTGGAGCGGCCATGGCCGATGATGGCCGCGTTGTCAATGCCGCCCAAATTCGTCGGGCCGCCGAGCAGCAGCGTCCGGGTGATGCGGTAGGTTCCGGCCGGAAGGCACAAAACGCTGCCATGCTTCATGGCCTTGAAGCCGGCCTGGAGCGCGTCCGTGTCGTCGGCGATGCCGTCGCCCTTGGCCACGGGGGTGACATCGGTCGTGACGTCAATCCAGTCGGAGCGTTTTTCCCAGGGAAGATCGGGAATCATAGGGGCGGCGGCCGGCGTGTCGGCCATGACAACGGAGCCGGCCAGCAGGGCCAGCGCCGATAATGCGAGAATGCGGATTTCACTCTTCATGGTGGTTACTCCTTGATATCCCGGTGTGCGCCGGGCCACGCGTCCAGTCCACGGTATTCAGAAGGTTGGAACGCGGACAGATCGGCCGGACTGACTGGATCCAGCCGATGCGCCTTCATCAGGTTCAACCGCGCGGTGGCTTTTGGGTCGGAAACGCCTGTGAACGCCGCCCAACGGAGACTATTTTCGATCTCCAGATCGATAATCTCCGGAAGCGGGTGAAGCCAATCGGGCTTGGCACAGGACGCGATCAGATGGAAGGCCGCCTCGAACAGATTTCGGATGCGTCGCGAATGGCAGAGATGGACGCCAATTTCCTTGATCTGGACCTCGACGCAGGCTCTGGCTTCCTGGGAGATCCCCTTTGCAAGCAGGCCGGTCAAGATATCCAGAGCCTTCTGATCGGAGGGAATCACAACGCCGTCCATCTGCCTGACTATGTATGCCTTTGTGGCATCACTGCAGTGCAGCCGCCTCCTCCAAAGACCGCCCTGGCCTTCCTTCATCTTCAATGCATCGCGAATCAACGTCGTGAGGAAGTAATCCAGCGAACCCGGCGGAAGCGCGGCAAAGTCGGGAACGAGCGGACAATAATTGATGACGGGGTCTACGAAGAAGGCATAGCCGCCGCTCGGCGCTGAGGGCCATTCGCGATCTGCGAACTCGGAGCACCGCCACGCCCCGCAAAGGGAATCCGCAAAGGCCTCACCCACCCAGTTGACGGCCAACTTACGAACGGCGGCCGTCACCTCCAGGGGGCCATCGTCAAGGAACTGTTTAAGAATAGCGCCATTCGCATGGTATGGCGTGCCCCATGCCCCGCCAATGATGTTACGAACGCCGAGTTTGTTGTATTCAAGCAGGCACTCCTGCACCTCGAACGGCCTTGGCGCGTCCGATGGGCCGGAATAGTAGTCGGGATTGTAGGAGGCGTAGACCAGGCCGCCATGCTTGGTCACGGAGCGAGCCCGGGCGCGCATATCGGCGAGCGCCCACGCCCTGGCCTGCTGGCGCACTTCTGCCTGATGAATCTCCGCGCCGACCGCAAAGTTTTGCCATCGGTCTTCAAGTCCCCCGCCCCATGCAAAAGCGCCAAAGATAGAAGAGGCGACGCCTTCGGGCGCGCTTTCAAGGAAGTCGTCCTTCTCCTTCGGGCTCAGGCCGGATGTCATGACGATCCGGAACTGCGGATTCACCTCGCGGCCGGCTTCCAGAAGAATCCTGGCAAAGCTCTGTGCCTGCTTTCCGGCCGGAACGTTGCGACAATTACCCGGACCATTGGGGCCGCTGTAGAGATGCGAGCTGTAGCAAAAGCCACTGCCAGAGTCGTTGGTGAAGATATGCATCTCGTCGAGGTCAGGCGCCAATTCCAGAAGTTTCCTGATCATCTGCCGGTAGTGGTCCTGCACCTCCGGAAGCATCGGACAGAGCGCGAACCGCGGGGACGTCGAGCATACCGGGTTGTCGACGCGCGGCCCACGAAGGGACGGATGTCGCAGGAAGAAACTTTCCGGCATCAAGGTCATCTCGACGCAGCGCATGAAACAGCGGAAGCCGAAGCGTTTGGCCATCCCGACCTGATAGAGCAGTGCCTTCCTGTTCAGTTCCAGAATGCTGGGGTGATAGATGCCCTCGTTCCAGGTGGATGTCACGTATTTGTCCAGGGAATAGCCAAAGGTTGTAAAACGCATGTAGGAATTCTCGGGATCCATGACTTCCAGGATCGAGAGGGGTGCGTCATTGACCCGCAGATGGGTCACCCCGCCACGCCGGAGAGTGTCGGCATGGGACTCGATCTTCTTCCAGAAGACGCCAGCATCCTCGTCTTCAAAGCGGGGGAAGAAACCGTCCTGCAACACACGCTCGATGGATTGCGTCATGCGATTACGCCCTCACCAGTTTCAGTTCCGACGGTTTGTTCCCTTCTACGTGGAACCCGTGCAGGGCCAGGGCCAGCAGGTTGCCATGGTTGCCAAACCAGCAGCCATGCCAACACCGGTCCACCTCCGGAAGCATCATCAGGCGATAGAGCCCGCGCAGTACCTTTTCCATTGGCTCGCGGTAACCTTCATCGACGTAGAGGGTCATGGCGAGCAAGACCTCGAGCTGGCATGAACCATGCCGGGCGGCATTGGCCGGATGTGTGGCCGTGGGCGAGTGCGTCCAGTCCGGAAACAGGATCTCGCCACTCTCCTCGCGGGAATATACGCGCAATGTGGCATCCGTTGCGCGGCGCATGCGCGCCAGGAAATCCGCGTCGCGGGTCCAGCGCTCCGCGCCGGTCAGCAACAGATGGGCGCACTGCCACTTCAAGTACATGTCGTAATGATGCGACGGAAAGTTTCCCGGCCGGTACGGCCAGATGCCATCCCGCTCGCCAGGGAAAACATACTGGTTCAAGATGAGTTCGCCCCTGGCTTTCAGCGCCGGGTCATTCAACAGATGCCCCACGCGCCAGCAGGCAACGGCAAAATGCGAGGTCATGTTGTACGTGCCGACGGTGTTCATCTCCTCATTGCCCCAGACGTCCTGATCCATGATCGGCCGCGGAAGAGTCGGATGCATGGGCCAGTCGAGGAGGCCCTCCCGGAAAGGCGCCACCCAGCGGGGGTTGCCGTCGATCTCGGCAAATGTGCAGATGCCGTTGCCAACGCCGCCAAGATGGAGGGCTGAGCCAAAGACCGTCCGGTCGCCGCTGGCAATCTGCTTGCTGCAGCCGGGCGCCGGCCAGATATTGCGGGCAAGCCACTCGTACCACTTGCGTGCCGTATGGTATACGGCGGGGTCGCCCGTCGCGCGGTACAGAGGCGCCAGCGCTTCCAGGTGCGAAACGGCGGTACGGTCGTTTACGCGAAATTGCGTCCGACTGAAATCCGGCGCATTCGACCAATAATTGCAGGTGTCGTACGGACAGTAGTTCATCCGCACGCTTTGGTTCTGCAGGTAATACAACTTGTCCTTGAGATAGATGATCGGATCCAAGGGCGTTGCGGGCGGTCGTGTGATCTTGGGAACGGGCCTATCCTTGACGTCTTCATAACGAACGGCGACCTGGTGCAGCCGGTCGAACTGCCGGTCAACGAAGGCGATGGCGCGATCCGTGGTTAGGTTCAGCGTGCCGGCGGCAATCCGGAACGGTTGGAGCGGACACAAATCTTCTTCCGTGACCCAGTGTTTTTCCAACATCGGCGCTTTGGCCCGATCATAGAACTCCTTGATCGCAGAATAGTGGAACAAGTCGTGGAACGCGTCGGCAAACAGGCAGAGCGCCTGCGCGTCCTGCAGCGTGCCTTCGAGGGTGACGGTCCACTCGCCGGCTTCCAGGTTGAAGTAGAAACTGTTGGGCAGCACCGAAATCATGCCGCCGCGCATGCGGTACCAGGCATGGAACCCGGCAATGTGGTTGGACAGGGGCAACTCAACCTGTCGGTTATCGGAAGCGCGCGTCAGGATCACCTTCAAGTCATGGACCTGAAACCACCCGCCCGGCGCCGGGCCGCCCAGATCGTGGATGGACCAGAACAACTCCAGCGCCTCTCCCGCATCGAGCACGCACAACTCAGCGGTGAAGTTCTTCATGGAGGGATACGCGCGGAAAAGCGCGTTCTTGGCGAGGTCGGCGTAGACCGCGCGCTGTTCGATCACCTTCGGCGACACGGTCGTACGCCGGGTGCGATTATGACCGCTGATGTTCGTTAGCATAGAAGCACTCCTTTGCGCAACGCGATGCTGATCTCGCCATGCGCGAGTCCATCGGCAACGACCTTGACGATGATGTTGCCAGGGGTGTCGCTTCCCTGGACGATCCCCAGCGCGTAACCTTGAAAGGTCCGACGCACGGGCGAGGCGTCAAGCGTGTGGTCAAGAGGATCGCCGTTGCCCGTGCCGAGCAGGCGCCCGGCGCCCTGAATGTGGAAGGTCAGGAGATTCCGCGCGTCGGGCACAACGACGCCCGCGGCATCCGTCACCGCCACGGTCACGCAGGCGACATCCTGGTGTCCTGCAACGAGGCCGTCGCGATCAACCGACAACTGGAGTCTGGCAGCGGGCCCGGCGGTTCGCTGGGCATGCCGGGCCACCTCGCGGCCCTTCCGGTAGCCGACCGCGACGACCGCACCCGGTTGATAAACCACCGGCCATTCCAGATGCCCCAGGGGCGGCATCGCTTGCCGTCCATGCGAGACGGCATTGACGAACAGTTCCACCTCATCGCAATTGCTGTATGCCCGCAGGTAGACCTGCCGGCCTTCGCGGCCCGGCCACGTCCAGTGCGGAAAGACATAGACCTGCGGTTCTTCCGGTTTCCAGCAGGACTTGAAATAGTGATAGCCGTCTTTCGGAAACCCGCAAAGGTCGAAGATGGCGCCATATTGACTGATGATATACGGCCAGCGCCAGGGCGTCGGTTCGCCGCGGTAATCCATGCCGGTCCAGAGGAAGCCACCGGCCATGAAACGGTGCCTGGCGATCTCCTGCCAACTGACTTCGAATCCCGGCTTTGGGCCGGCCGGCAGCGGCGATGGCCACGGCTCGTCAATGTTTACAAGAAGCGGATATCCGACTTCCGCGGTATACGTCCCACGCGTTGTTGGCGTAGAGGCAAATTCCGTGGCCATGGTTATCTGCTTCGGATGCACGGCATGGTCACGGGCATAGGCATCCGGCGAGTAGTTGCGGCCCACGATGTCCACTTCGCGCCAAAAAGCCTCCGTGGTGGAGGACGAGACGTCCAGAAACAGGTTCCCCGCAACGACCGTCGCGCGGGTCGGATCCTCTTCCTTGGCGATGCGGTGCAGCACTTTCAAGGCGCGCCCGCTCAGCGGCCGTGTCCCGGCAAACTCCTCGTTGACCAGGCACCAGGCGAACACGCAGGGGTGATGACGATCGCGCCGTACGAGCAGGCGCAGATCCCGCAAGCCTTCCGGGGAGAAATCCATTTTGCGATTCTCGTTCAGCACCAGCAGGCCCAGTCGATCACAAGCCTCCAATAGCGCGGGCGCCGGCGGATGATGAGAACAGCGCAGGGCATTGCACCCCATTTCCTTCAGGAGCTCCACGCGCTTTTCGTGAAGTCGGTCCGGAAGCGCCACCCCGACGCCGGCGAAGTCCTGGTGACAGCAGACACCCTGGAGCTTGTACGCTTTGCCGTTGAGGCTGAAGCCGCTCTCTGCGTGAAACTCACACCAGCGGACACCCAACGGCAATTCGCTGTGGTCGGCCACGATCTCCCGGCTGACTACGTCGACGTGAATCCGGTACAGGTAGGGGTGCTCCGGAGACCAGAGGTGCGGCTGATCGAGCGTCATCTCCACGGCCACCGGCAGGGCGGCACCACGGGCGACGATGACGGGTGTGACGCCCTTGGCCACGAGGCAGTCGTTGGCATCGAGGATACGCACCCGGACTTCGCATGGCTGATCCGCGTCATGGGCGTTGCGTATCTCGGCGGCAAAGCGCACGCGCGCCTGCGCTTCGGTCACCTTGGGTGTTGAACACCAAGCGCTGTACGGCGCGACATGTAGAGGATCGACGATGTGCAGCCAGACGTGACGGTAGATGCCGCACCCCTCGTACCACCACCCTTCCGGGTGCGTGGCATCGACGCGAACCGCCACGACGCTGGGCTGCGCGCCGGGCGGCAAGGATGGCGCATCCAGATACCGGGGAACCGCCGCGGTGATGTCGCACAAAAACGGCGTGTATCCACTGGGATGCGTGCCCAGTTCAAAGCCGTTCACCCACACCGTAGCCTGACGGCTGATGCCTTCGAATTCCAGATAGACCTGTTTGTCGAGGATGTCGGCTGGCAGGTCGAACGACTTGCGGTACCAGCCGATGCCGCGCTGGTAGCTGCCCTGGTCGAGCATGCCCCAGGGAACGGGATTGGCCTCGATGGCCCAATCGTGCGGCAACGAGACGGAACGCCAGCCATCATCTTTCAGGTCAACCGCCGCGTAGCCGCGGGCAAAGCCGGCCTTGAGCGCGTGGGCGCAGCTTTCGGGCGGGCGGTTATCGTCGCCCGCCTGGAACTTCCAGGCATCGTCGAGAAGGATGCGCATCGTTTACTCCGATGACAGGTTGGCCACCAAGCCGTCGCGGGCGGGAATCGTCAGCGCATAACCGGTCTCGATCTGCAGCGCGGTGACAGCCGGCAACGCGACCTCGCGCAGCAAATCGCGCGGCGCCAGCTTGCCGGCTGGCCGTTCCACGCCGGCCGCCTGCCAGTCGATGCAAAGCTTGCATGCCGCGGTGTCTGCACCGAAATTGATGACAACGGCGCTGAGGTGACCATCCTTCTCCCGCAGGAAGGCGAACACCGCCGGATTGTCCGTGCCGACCCCCGCCAGGATCAGGCGCCCAGACTTGAGTTCGGGGTGCGCCATCCGGACCTGCCACTGCTTCCGGACATTTTCCCAAAGCGCCTCTTCCTGCGGAGCCGGGTCATTGGCTGGGCGCGGCCGAAAGTAGGTCCAGTATTCCGGCTCATTGGTGATGGTCTCCTTCTGCGCGCCGGTATCGAACATGCGCAAGATTGGCATGCAGCCGCTGAACATGTTGGACAGCAGGCGCGGCCGCGACTCGGCGTCTTCGGCGCTTATGCTGGCGTGACTCCGGGCGCCGGGAATCATGGAGAGCATCTCGTCGCGCAGGAACCGGGCTTCCTCCTCCGGCGACAGCGGTCGCGTGCGGAAGGGCGGCAAAGGCGGCGGCGTGGTGCCTGGCCAGGTGTGGGTAAAGTCGTTGACCGTGGCCATGAGATAGCCGCCACCTTCTGTGAACGAGAAGAAGTCGGGGTTTACCTTCCGGGCGAGCCGGCGGGCCTCGCGCTGGAGGCTGACGATCTCCTCGCTGATCTGTCCCGGCCACGGGCGCAACGCGTAGTTGGGCGGCATCGGGTTGAAACTGTCGAAGAAGATGCCGTCAACCCCGTTCGCGGCCCAGTATTCCTGGTTGCGCAGCCAGAACTTGCGCCAGTGCGGATTAGTGGTGTCGCCGCCGATCGAGGCCCCGCCGAAAGGCGGATATACATAGGCGTCAATGATCCCGGCGTTGTTGTCGAAATCGGGGATCAACTCGTGCCCCGGGATTGCGGTGGTCGGCTGCCTTGTGACGGGTCGGCGCATGTGAATAAACGCCTCGGGATGTTCCTTGTAGAGCGGATCGAAGACGGTCAACCCATAGCCGGTGACCCACGCGATGTCTTTCATTCCTTGCTGGTGGATGTAGTCAGTCAGGGCGCGCACCGCCGTTTCGCCGCCGTAACGCGTGGTCACGGCGTACTTGTAGTCGCGTGTCTGCGGCTGACAGCGGCTCATCCAGGCGCGCTTTTCCACGTCAATCGAATCGAGCCAGGGCTTGCCCCACCAGAACGCGGTGCAGCCGACCGCACGGACCGCGTCGACGTAGGGCCTCATCTTGTCGCAATGTCCGAGAGCATGCAGCGACACGGAGTGCATGCAACCGACAAACATTTCATCGAGGTTAGCGGCTTCATCCTTTGGCGGGACAATCCCGTGCTCCGCAGCCAGCCAATGACGGTACTCGTCGAGCATGACGCCGTAGTCACCTGCAAAGGGCACCAAGTGCCAAGTCGCAACTTCCTGTCGCTCCCGCGGCGCGAGCCAGCGCGCCCACCACACCTGTGCGGCGACGATTCCCGTTTGCGCGGCCTGATCGGCCGACATGCGAAGATAGCGCAGACAGCGATCGTGCAGGCAGGAGAGCAACACGCCGCTCTGCGTCTGATCGCTATAGGCCATGATGCACGGAAGCACTGCGCCGTGATGGCCTCCGACCAGCGAGATCGCGGTATCCCCCATCTCGGCAAAACGGCCCCGGTTATAAAAAAACGGGTAGCCGCAGGCGGGCGTTACGTAGCCGGTGCCCGCATAGTCGCCTCCGATGCGAAGTCCGCCCAGAATGTAGTCGACACCCCCAGGGTTGACTCCCCAGTTGAAAAGATCACCGGCCACGGCTGTCTTCCCGGCCGCTTCCCAATCGGGATAGCGGTCGATCAGGATGTCGTGGTCCGAGACATTCCGCAGCGCCACCTTCTCCTCGATCCAGGCGGAATCCGCTCGGAGCGTGAGCGTACGTTCAACGCGGATCTCGCTGTCCTGCGCCGCGAATTCGAGGCGCGCCTGCAGGCCATCCGGCGACGTGAAGATGTTCACTTCAGACTGGCCCAGATCGCTCAAGCGGATTTCGTGTTCCTTTTCCTCCAGCGTGGCGCTGGCGGCGATCACGAGATCAGGGCCTGGCCCGACCTGGCGGACATCGATTAGCGTGGTCCGGTTGCGCCGGTCATGCAGGTACACCAGAACGCCGCCTCGGGCGAGGTCCCAGATGAGTTCATAGGCCGACTGGCTCGCACGCAATTGCTGGGCGCTGCGTTCGATCTGGATGCCCGGGGCGGGAATTGTTTCGTTCTTCATAGTGCTCTATCGCTCAGACGCAAACCGACACTCTCCCAGCGACACGCTGCTCACGACTATCGTGAGCCCGCCCGCTTGAGGGTCCAAAGGCATCACTGTAGAAGGGCCGACGAGATCAACACAAGCACAATAATCACATGAGCATAATCAGCATAATGAACCAGCCACACACACCGGGCGCTGCGTGAAGACCTAGTCGGCAGTCTGTCGCTTACACTTGTAATATGGGCTCAGGCGCAGTAACAACGTGCAAGTCCAAAAAGGCAAAGATCGCGACGGGAGCCTGCCTTGGCATCGCGACGAACATAAGGGACACCCAATGGTCAAACAACGACGGATTGCTCTAGGAATGGCGCTTGCAGGGCTGCTCGCCACCCGGGCTGGGGCCGAGACCACTCTGGTCCTCACGAACGTCCAAATGGCTGGCATGAGCGGGTTCCGCGCGGACTGGGACCGACCGATCAGCGTCGCGGGCGATGGCGCCGTGAAACGGGTCGACCTGGGCACCTGCGGAAATGGACTGGTGGCCGATTGGTCCACGAACCGGCCCGGTGCCCCGGTGTTCGACGCCGTGCATCGCAGCCTGCTGGTACGCTTCCCCGACGCGTCTGGCGAAGTGGCGGCGCATTCTGATGGCCGCCGATTGGTGAAGGCGGAACTGCTGCTGGATTTCATCGATACGGAATATTTCGCGACCGGTTATGCCGAACCGGCGGGAATGTCCTTCCTGGGCGGCACCTGGACCACGCTGCCGCCCGAATGGCATGCCGTGGCCTGGGTCTTGCGGCGGCCGTGGGCGGCGGACCCGCAACAGGGACCGACCTTCAACGCATGGCTCAACGGGGCCGGCTACTGGGCCAAGTACGGCGCGCAGGATACGACAAAAGACCGTTTTCCTCGGCAGTTCGGCCCGACCGAAGTCTCGTGGCGCAGCGCCGGCGACTACGCCGGGCCGATCGCCACCTACTCGAACCTGGCCGCGCTGGCGCTGGGCGTGCATGTGGCCACCAACATGGCCCCGGTCGGCGCCGCCGCCCGCATGGATGTGACGGACGTGCTGACGAATTCGATCTACGGCAAGACGCTTTCCGACCGTCTGGCCGTGGTGGCCGACCAGGGCTTCCTGATCCGCAAATGGGAGACCTATGACGCCAAGTTCTGGCAGGGCGGCTATGAATGGGCCACGGCCACGGGCCCGCGGGGCATTCGCATCGCGGCGCCGCGCCTGGCGCTCACCTTCGATACCGGGCGCGGCGAGCGCGTGAAAACCGCCCCCTCGCCGGACCTGGACGCCCTGGCCGCAAAAGTCCGGGGCACGACCACGGGTGGTCAGCCGACCGCCGTGCTGCCCTCCCCCGAGTCGATCAAGATGCTGGCGGCGCGTCTCACCCTGTCCCGTCCGGCCTGGATGCCTGACTGGCAGTGGGAGCGGGTCAAGGAACTGCACCAACTGGGCGGCGGGTGGAACTTCCCCGACACCCCGGCTGATTACAATAAGTGGATCGACGGGCAACTGGCCGTCGCGCCGCGCGCCTGGCGTGGTTTCGACGCCCCGGAGCGCGTCGAGGAATACTTCAAGTACCTGGACGCGCTGCCGGAACCCGTGCGCGACCACTGGAAACTCTACTGGAGCGCCTGGCTGACGCCGGATCGCGATTTCGTGAACGGCTTCGATTTCAACGGCCGGCACTACGGATGGGCGCAAGGCTACATCGGCGGCAGGGACGCCCAGGCCTACTACGCCGAGACGCACGACTGGCGCGGCAACTTCAGCGTCTATCGGACGTACTGTTACGCCATGGGCACGATGAACTTCAACAATTGGAATGCCATCGGCACGCTGGGCGGGGGCGCCATTCTCGAATCGCCGCGCCTGATCCAGGACGGCCGCCACGGCGTGGAAGCTTTTTCGTTCCGGCTCTGGTCCTGGTTCGACGGCAGCACCCAGGAGAGCATTGACCACTACTACTTTGCCGAGTCGCTCAAGGCGCAGAAGTGCATTGCCGATTGGTCGCCGACCGTGTTCGAAAAGCTGATGGGCCAGAGTATCCTGGCCAAGTCGGTCGAGGAACTGTCGTCCGCCTATCATCCCAATCTCAAGCGGTTCATCAGTTCCTCCGGCCGGACCGGCATCGGGATGCTGCTGGGTACGCAGGATGGCCTGCAACACATCCTGCACACACTGTCGCCGACCGGAACGATCACCGATGCCGCGACCGTCGGCCCCGGCGCGCCCGAGGGCGCCATCACCGCGCCCAACGTCGAGAAGATGCCTGCCCTGGGGCACAACATGTTGCCCGGCATCGTGGCCGCGCAGACGGTCAACGGCCCATGGGCCCCGGAATGGGTGGCCAACATGGTCGACGCCAAGCCGCTGCCCTACGAATCGGTGAACTCCTACAAACAGTGGGGCGGGTTCTCGGCGACGCCCCTGTGGAAGCGCAGTTTCCTGGGCCGGAACTACGGTCTGGCGACACTGGACGTGTCCAGCAGCGAAACTGTCCCCGTGATGGCGCAATGGCGGCGCGCGGAGACGCCCGTGTCGTCCATGACGGAACTCGGCACGCTGATCGCACGCGCCGGCATCAACCGCACCGAGTTGCTCGACAGCACCTTTCACGATACCAAGCAACGCAATCCCAACGGAATTGTCGGTGCCCAGGGCCACAGACAGTTTGCGTTGCAGTACCGAAACAAGGCGATCATCCTGACCAGTCCGTCTCCGCAACTGAAATTTGACGGCAGCCGGCCGATCCCCGAACAAGTCACGAGTCTCCAGACTACGTTGGGCCTGTTCAACTTTGAGGCGACGCCGTCGTGGGAGTTGTATGTGGATGGCCAACGCGTCACCCAGTTCCCCTGCAAAGCAAAATTGAGCCAGCGCCTGGCCATCAAGGACGGGGTCAGCTACGTGGGCCTTATCCCGTTGCCGGCGACCGACCTGGGCCGCACGGAAGAGATCGTCATCGCCGACGACGGGCGGATGACCGATATGCAAAACGGCGGCAAGGCGCGCGAAGCCCTGCGCATCAACCTCTACAACATGCTCCGGGAAGCGCCGCTGGACAAGGCGACGGCGGACTGGGGCAAGATCGACCGCGCGTTCAACGGTTTCGTCATCGAGTTGGGTGACCAAGCCGAATACGGCGACTTCGCGGCCTTTCAGAAGCATCTGGCCGCCGCGACCCTGGAGGCCGTCTGGGACGAAGGCCAGGCGCAGTTGAACGTCGTGTACAAGAGCGGCGACGATGTCATGGAGTGCGGTTTCAACCCCGCCTATGACGGCGGCCCCACGATCAAGGCGTTTCCGTATCGCCGCGTCAACGGCCGTTGGCCGTACAATGCCCCCGGCGTGGAACGCGACACGACACTGACCCAACAAAGCACCACGGGCCGCATTGAGAAGAACGGCGCTGTTCTGGTCACGGAGCCCGGACGCATGGCGTATGTTCAGACCGAACCCAAGTCGGGCACCTACGCGGCCTTCAATGCGTTTCCCGACCCGACGACGCTGGCCTTCACCGTGCCCGGCGGCATCACCGTGCGGGGTGACGGCCGGCTCGGCATGACGCGTGTGGTCGTGCGGCCTAAAGAGAATCGCTTGTGGATCGACTACGCCGTGCAGTCCGGCCAGTCCGCGACCAACATGGCCGCGGCCCTCCTGGTCCTCGGCTGCGACGCCGGGCCCTCCGTCGACCTCAACGGCAAACCGATCACGGGAAAGCTGCAGCAACGCACTGTCGACGGGCAGTCCGCCTACGTCGTTCCCCTGGGAGCACCATGATGCAGAAGCCTGTTGTCGGAGTCCTCTTGCTTTGTTCGCTTCTTCTCAACGTAACGGCATTCGGCCGGCAGCCGCCGGCGGCGGATCGCGAGGAATTCGTCGGGCCATTCCCGAGCTGGGCGAATGCGAAGAGCGATTTCGGCGCCGTGGGCGACGGCCAGACGGATGACACCGCCGCGCTGCAAAAAGCGATCAAAGCGCTGGGTGGAGCGAAATCGGCGGTGCTCTTCATCCCGGAAGGCACCTACCGGATCACGGCGGGGCTGACCATGGTCTCGTCGGAGAACGTGAGCATTATCGGCGCCGACCCCGCCACCACCGTCATCAAGTGGGACGGCCCCGGCGAGGGGACCATGCTCTTCTGCAACGGGGTTCGGTACTCCAAATTCTCAAGGCTGACATGGGATGGCGGCGGCAAGAAGGTCACCGGGGTCTTCCACGAGTGGGACGGTCATACGCCCGGCGCCAATTCGGGAAACGAACACTCCGACGAGATTTTCCGGGATCTGGCCTTCGGCATTCGCGCCGGAAAACCGCATTTCATGGATGCCGAATGCGAAGTGCTCCGCTGCAAGTTTCTGCGCGTTTCCGTCGCCGGCGTGCGCATCCAAAGCTTCAATGCGCTCGACTGGTTCATCCGGGATTGCGAGTTCGAGGATTGCGCCGTAGGCGTCACCAACGATCCCGGCGCGGGCCACTTCCACGTCTACCGTAGCATCTTCCGCCGCTCGACGGTCGCCGATATCACCCTGCGGAATGCCGGCTATTTCGGAATTCGTCACAACCTCTCCATCGGTTCCAGTCAGTTTCTGGATGCGCGCGACATCGGCGGCTGGGCCGTCCAGCTCACCGTGCAGGGCAATACCGTGATCGACACGAAGCAGAAGCTCTCGATCGTCATATCCAATCCAGGGCCCACGATCCTCATGGACAACGTCATCCGCAGCCGCCCCGAGGTCACCCAGGGGCCGGTCGTGCGAATGGCGGCTGGACTGGACGGCGAATATGTCGCCGTGGGCAACACGTTTACGATTCCGCAAGCGATCGCCGCGCGCCAACGGCTCATGGAGTTGGAAACGACTGTCGTGCCGGCGGCGTCGATCCAGATCCCGGAATTGCCGGGGACCGTCACGCCGCCTTACGTAAAGCGCACGGTCATCGAGGTGACCGCCAGCACGAACGCCACCGTGGAGATCCAGGCGGCCCTCGACCGGGCGGCGGCACTCCAAGGGAAGCGGCCGGTGGTTCACCTGGCGACCGGGGACTATCGAATCACGCGGACGCTCACGATCCCCGCGGGTTCAGACGTGCAGGTTACGGGCGACGGATACGCGACCCGGATTAACTGGGCGGGAGAGACCAATGGCCTCGTATTCTCGTTGCCCGGCCCCGTGCGAGCAACCTTCCGCGACCTGGCCATCGGGGGCAACGGCAAGGCAGCCGGCATCGTCGCCACCCGCTGTGATCAACCCGGGGCTCGCGTCTTTGCCGATCAACTCGGTGCGCATGGTTCGCACATCGGATTGCTAGTGGACGGTCTGGAGAATACCGACGTTAGCCTTTACACCTTCTATCATTCCGGCAACAACGGCGTGAGCGTGCGGGTCGTCGGGGGCCCCAAGGCCGCCGCCGGCAAATCGACGGCAACGCGTACGGCGATCTTCGGCGGCGCCTCCAGCAACTCGCCTTTCAATTACGATGTGGACCGCGGCGGACGCCTGATGGCCCAGGACATCTGGTACGAGGGCTCACCCTCCACGTTCATGCGCCTGACGGGCTCGGGGACGTTTACGTTGAGCGGCGCTCAAATATCGCCGGGCCGACCCGGACCGAATGCCGCGCCGACCGATCCCGGCTTTGCGGGGGTGACGCTCGATCACTTCAAGGGCCGAGCGTCGTTCCTTTCTGCCGGATTGGGAACCCGCGTGATGGTGCTGGGGGATGAGGCGGCGAGCCAACTGCTGTTGCTCGGGGTGGAACCCAACGATCCACAAGAAGTCCTCGTTACGCCTCCTCCCAAGCCCCACGTGGCCCTGGCGTTCTCGCGCCGCTTTGCCAGCCAACAGGAGGGCGATCCGCCGACACGATCGCTGCCCGACCAGGGCAATGCCGATCCGGTGTGGCTGCTGCAAATGCTGGAACAAGTCCGGGGGGATCTTCCCCGTCCGCTCACCGTCATACCGGAGAAGGTCACAGACTTGCGGTTCTACCGGGTGATGGTCAGCAGTTGCACGACCGGAGTCCAACTGCGGGATGAACAACAGTAGCAAGCCTTCTATGGGTCAGGTGACAGGCCGCCTCGGGACGATCGTTTTGTGGTCCGTGCTGGTCGGCGCGGCCCTGGCGTTAACGTCCGCCGCTGACTACCCGACGGACGAGCAGACCTGGATGACCGAGCTTGGCGCTCCCGGCGGTTTCCCGCCTGCGCCGGAGTTCCGCTATCCGTCGGATAACGCCCGCACGCCTTCTACCGGTTCCGTGACCCAGCGGTACAGCACGGTTCAAACGGCCGTCATCAACCCGCGCACCTGGGACAAACCTTATCCCGGCCAGATGTACTTCGATTCGTTCAGCCGCTTCATGTTCGTGCGGTTCCCGGGCCTGGCCGACACGGTCACCAACCGCCTGCATCAAGGCTACGCCCTGGACACCGTCACGCTCGAACTGCCCTGGAAATCGAACGACCTCGCGGCGGCCACGGCCGTCGACGGGATCTACACGTACCAGTACTGGCTCCTTGGCAGCGCAAACACGCCGGTTAAGGATCCGCCGCAGTGGCATGCCGTGGCCTCTGTCCTGCGCCGTCCCTGGACGGCAGATGCGACCCTGGGCCCGACGTGGAATGCCTTTATCAAGGGAGCCGGCTATTGGCGCGCCGGTGGCGCGCTCGATCCCCAGTACGATCGCTTCTCGACCGAGTTCGGGCCCGCCGAACTGTCTTACCTCCATACCCGGGGCCGGATGGACGTGACCCCAGCTCTGACCGATCCGGCCTTCGGCGCCTCCCTCGGCGTGCGGCTCCGCAGCCTGGAGGAGAATGGCTTTGTCATTCGCAAATTACAAAAATATGACACGAAGTACCCCTACCAATGGGAAGACTGGAACATGGGCACGGGCGCGCACCTGATCTTCGTGGCCGCCCCCGAACTGGTGCTGACCTTCGTGTCCACGGGCGCGCCGCCCGCCGTCGTCCTCGCCCCGCCCGTCAACATCCCGGCGCTGGCGTCGAATCTCACGGCGACGGGCACGGGCGGCCAGCCGACCGTGCTGGTGCCGACGAACTGGGTCGCCCTCGCGCTCCACCACCGGCCCACACAGCCGGCCGGCATGTCCGACTGGATGTGGAGCCGAATTCTCGAGGTCCGCACGAATGCCCCGTCCGACGACTTCCGCACGATGTCGGACTGGTTCGAATCCGGCGACGCGACGCAATATACCAACGCCATCCAATGGGTGATGGGCCGCACGCCCCACATGTGTACCCATCATAACTGGCCCGATTTCCACCTCTACCTGGCCGAGTACGGCGATCTGTTGCCAAAGAATGCCCGCTACACGCTCGAGGAGTACTGGCACGGCTGGTATCTGCCGCAGGACTCCCGCGAGTTTGCCGAGCGCTTCTACCACTACATGCACTACTACTGGAAATACATGGGGACGCAGAACATGGCCGGCAACAGCCGCTGCGTGACCACGCTCATGGGCGAGTACTTCAACGACGCCGATCTGATGGCGCGCGGCGCCTACGGGCTGGAATTGCATTCCCGCGAGATGCTCTACGAAAGCGGCTCCTCACAGGAACACGGCGACACCTACTATGCGGCCATTTCGCTCAGCTCGCTGCAGCAGGTGTCCCGCTATGGCGCCGACCCGCTACGAAAACTCAAGGCCGGGCTCATGGCCGAAAAGTTCCTGTACGAGTTCGAGGCGGCCTACCATCCCGTCACCCACCAGTGCGTCATGCCGGTGTCGCGCAGCACGGACAACATCTTCATGACCCAGCACCTCTCCTACCAGGCGATGCACATGCTCTCCCGCAAAGGCGTGCTCCTGCACCTCGGCGAGCCGATGGTGCGTGGCTACATGCTCCTCAGCAACAACAGCTCCTCCGTCCGCAAGCACGCCATGCTGGCGCCGTGGGGAGACGACTGGGAGAGCGATGTCATCGACGACAAACCGTTGCCTCAAACCATCGTCACCACCGATCACCAGTGGTTCGAACGGGCGACGGACCCCGTCCACGACACCCATTTCCTCGGCCATTACTACGGGCTGGCGAGCGAAAATCTCGCCACGCGCACCTACCCGGTGGTCGGGTCGTGGAGCCGCGTGCCACGCGCCGTCACCACGGTCGACGAACGCGGCGGGCTGAATCTCTTCTGCGATAATGCGAAAGCTGTCTTTGCCCAACAAGCCGGCACGCTGCTCTTCCTGGCCAATCCCAAGCCCGGGGCGACAGGGCTGGTGTCCCGGGCGGTACTCTTCGCCACCGGTTTCGAGACTTCACGCGTGGTCCGCATCAACGGGAGCGCGGCGGCCCTGCCCGCCGCCGCCGCCTGCGGCGACCGGATCGTCGTCAACGAGGGCGCCAGCTATATCGGCCTGATCCCGCTGCCAGTCGCCGGGCTGGCCGTCACGAATGGCCCGGCCACCGTCTCGGTGACCTACGCGGCCTCCAATCTCACGGTCCAGTCGTCCGGCGGCAAACCGGCGGCCGCTGACTGGACCAACCTGGTCTCCGGCTTCGTTCTCTGGATGGCCGACGTCAGCGAGTACCCGACTGTCCAGTCGTTCGAGACCGCCCTGGCGGGGGTCAGCAACACGGTCCGCGTTCTACCTGGCGCCAGCCGGGTCTATGCCGGTAGCCAGGTCGGATCCAATCTTCTGGAAATGACGCTCGATCCGTCGCAGGCCGACAAGCCGCTCTCGCCCTTCCTTTTATCGCTTACCGTAAACGGAACGAACCCCTACCCCGCCGGGATCGACTTCGATAGCCCGTGGGCCCAGATGGGCCGCGGGGGCCTCCTCGCCAAGGGCGGCGCCGTGCTGCAAACCACGCCGGGACAGATGGCTCTGTTGAAGATCGACCCGGTGGCCGGCGTCTACCGGGCCATCAACCCGTTCATCGACCCCGTCGATTTCGAACTCACAACACCCGAGGGCATCGTGGTGAAAGCAGACGGCCAGCTCGGGCTGGCGCGCGTGACGGTCGAGGCGCCCGCCGGAAGAGTGCGGGTCGACTACGCGGTTCCGCCGGCAAAGGGTGACGTCGGCGCCGAATGGCTGCAGGACGAGGTGCGCCGCGGCGTAACCGCTCAGGGCTTCGCCTACAACACCCGGCAGCTTGACTGGTTCTACCGGCCGGGCATCGATGTTCGCAACGCCCACCGCGACAGCGCCCGTTTCCTGCTCGTGCGGGGCATGGCCTCGCCTCCGACCCTGACGCTCAACGGCGGCGGAACCACCGGCCCGTTCGCAACCGTTCAGCAGGATGGCAACACGTGGTGGCGTTTGCGAATTGCAGAAGACGCCCAGTCGGGCAGCCTGCTCAAGATCCGATGATATCAGGGCTTCCCGCTTGACTGCACCGCGCGGCCCCTCTTCTTCCCGTCGTGTTGAAACTGCGGCAGGTGGACCCTGTGCACGGTCAGCAATTCATCGGCGAGTTGGCGAGCCGTGGCGATGGAATCCACGGCGCCGTCGATCAAGAGGGCCTGGACGAACTTGTCGGTACTGCCCTCCAAGGCGGCCTCGACGATTGTCTCGACCCACTGGAAGCGCGATGCCAGCGTGCCGGCCAGACCCGGCGCTAGCGGTGGCTGGGCGATGGGCCGCACGCCCCCGCCATCCGCCACGGCCGGAGACTCGACAATCGCTTCCGCCGGCAGATTGGGAACCTGGCCCCGGTTGGGCAGGTTTGCGGAGACCACCATGAGGCTGTCCCGGCGTATGCTGTCGATGATGTCAGTGACCTGCTCGTGCTCGCCGCCGGCCGGATTGGAGTAGCCCTCCGGCAGAGGCTTCGGCGACGCAGCCAGGGCGCTCATTTCATCAAATATCCGATCGCCGTGGCGGATGGTACCCTCGAAACTGTAGGACTCCACGCCCAGGGTCTTCCCGTAGTAGGCGTGTTTGGCGGAGAACAGCCGGGGGAAGAACTCCGTGACATGGCGATCCATGACGGCCGGAAAGGCGCCAAACAGGTCCACCAATTCCCACGTGAAAGGATCTTCGCCGTCGACCGCCGCCTGATCGGCGCGCCGCGTGCCAGCCTCGGCAAAGCGCTTACCGATGGCCGTCAGGTTCAGGCAGCGCAGGCGTTTCCGGGCGATCTCGCGGAGCCGGGGCACCTGGTCCTGCCCGTCAGCGCGAATCTCCGTGAACCACGTCAGATGATTCATGCCGACGGCGCTATAGTGTACGCGTTCGGGGGGAAAGCCGAGCACGGCGGCCAGATGATGGCCGACATGATTCACGCCGTGGCAGAGGCCGATCATGTTCGCGCCCGTGGTTTTCCGGACCGCCCGGCAGATGGGCCCCATGGGGTTCCCGTAGTTGAAGAACAATGCCTTCGGGCATAGGGCCAGTACATCCTGGGCAATGGCCACCATGGGCGGAATCATCCGGAGGGCGCGCGAGGTTCCGCCCGGCATGACGCTGTCGCCGACAGGCTGATAGATGCCGTATTTCCGGGGGATAAAGACATCCTGTTCCCACGCCCGCCGCCCGCCAACGCCGATGGTGCAGATGACGACCGTTGCGCCGCGCAAGACCTTCCGACGGTCGGTCGACGCTACCACTTTCATCTTCACCCGTTGGGCCTTGAGCATCTTCCCGGCGAGTTTTTCCGCCACGGAGAGCGCCTCGGGATCCACGTCAACCAAACCCAGCTCGATGTCCCATTTTCGCAGGATCAGATCGGCCAACAGACCCCTCGTAAACATGGCGCTCCCCGCGCCGATCAGCACAATCTTCTCTTTCATCGCCGGCTCTCCCCTTGATTTCTGCACGCTCGCCAAAGGTTTGCACACCACGCCATTTACCCATTGCCCCGGTACAGCGCCACCAGGGCCGGGGTGATATCCGTAATACTCCGGACCCGCGCCTGCACGATGTCCGCGCCCTGGCCGATGGCGACCAGGGGCACGGGATTGATGGAATGCTGCCGTGAGCCGGAATCCTCGATATTGCCGTGATCGCTGGTCATGACGAACAGGCACCCCGACCGCTCGCCGAAGCGGACGGCGCCAGCCAGGAAGGCGTCGAACAATGCCAGCACGCGGCGCACGTCCTCGGGCGTCCCCTTGTGGCCCATACGGTCGGTCTGGAAGTATTCGAACAGCGTGAAGTCGTAATCCATGGCGAGGGCCAGCAGGTCAGCCGCCGACTGCTCCGGCGTCACGAGCGGGCCGTCATAACCCCGTTCGCGCAGGCTGGCGCGCGTCAGGTCCTGGTACACGGCCCGGCCCGCCAACAAGTCATTCAGGTCGCGCACCGCGCCGAAGGCCTTGAGCGCCGCCACGGTGGTCACCGACTGGATCTTGCGCGTCCGGACCTCGGTCGCGTCGGTCGTGTAGTAGGCGTTGGCAAAGGTCGAGCGGAACCCGAGGGCCGCCAGTTGATCGTAAAGATTGTGGGCCCGGACGATGTCGCGCAACGCGGGACCGGGGAATCCCTCGACGTGTCGACCCATGGCCTGCGCGGCGTTGACGCCGGTCATCAGGGCCGTCTGGCCGGTCGCGCTCTGGGGGAGGCCCGGCAGGTCCATGCCCGCATCGACCGGCACCGAATGGTGCGCCAAGAGGGATTCGAGGATTGGACAGTCACCCCTGTGAACCGGGTTCACCGCCGGGTCGGACGCGCCCAAGCCGAGCCCGTCCACGAGGACGAACAGCGTGCGCGGCGCCGGGCTCACTACACTCCCAGACGCAGCCGCGCTGCCAGGCGCTCGGGAAGCCCCGCCGCGACGATCTTCTTCTGGGTGGTCGCGATATCGTACTCCACGCGGCGCAACTCGACCTCCCGGTTGCCCGTGTCGTAGAACCCGTAGGATGAACGCGGGTCGCCGTCGCGCGGCTGGCCCACGCTGCCGACGTTGATGAAATACTTCTTCCCCAGCGTGATGTTCTGCTTGTGCCCGTTCAGGCGGCGCACGAAGCCGGCCTTCTCGAAGATCACCGGCTGGTGCGTGTGCCCGTAGAAACACATGCTCGTGGACTGGTAGCTGAAGTTGCTCTCGGCCTCCAGTTCGTCGAACACGTAGCCCCACTTCTCGGGCATGTCCAGCGTGCTGTGGACGATCGTGAAACCACTCACCAGGCGGACCAGTTTCAGATCCCGCAGGTAGGTCAATTCGTCCGCCGTGAGCTGGTTACGCGTCCAGTCGACGACGTTGGCCGCGAGAGGATGGAAATCGCGGACGCACTCGTCGTGCGAACAATAGTGGTCGTGGTTGCCCCGCACGCAGGACATGTTCAACTCGCGGATCCGGCGCAGGCATTCGCCGGGATTCGCGTTGTACCCGACGATGTCGCCCACACACACGTAATGGGTCACCCCGAGCGACTGCGCGTCCTCGAGAACGGCAGAAAAGGCCTCCCAGTTTCCGTGGATGTCTCCGAGAATGGCGAATTTGGTACCAGCCATGGGATGTGCGTCCTTACACCTTCAGGATCGTCGAGGCGAGAGCCAGATCGGCTGGCGCGGTAATCTTGATGTTCGACCACGACGCGGGAACGAGGTAGACGCTCTCGCCGATCGCTTCCACGGCGGAGGCCTCGTCGGTCACCGCCAGGGCCTTCTTCTCGACGTGCTGGTAGGCTTTCACCAGTAACTCAACACGAAACGTCTGTGGCGTCTGAACGGCCCACAGCTTGGTGCGGTCCACCGTGCGCGAGACGACCAGGCCGCGGTCGACTTCCTTGATCGTGTCGGTGATCTTCACCGCGGCAACCCCGGACCCGTGGCGCTTGGCGCTCTTCACGGTCTCGGCGATGAGGTCGGGCGTCACGCACGGCCGCGCGCCGTCGTGCACCGCCACGACCCGTACGTCCTTGCCCAGCTCGGCCAACCCGTTTATCACCGACGCCTGACGCGTCGCGCCGCCGGCGATGACCGCCCGAACTTTGGAACAGCCGAAAATCTGCACCAAGCCGCGGGCGGAATCGAGGCGATCCTTGCGCACGACCAGCACCACCCCGTCGATCACGGGACACTGCTCGAAGGCCAGCAGCGAGTAGGAAAGCACGGTCCGGGTTCCCAGCGAAAGGAACGCCTTGTCGACATCGGAACCCATTCGCTCGCTCTTTCCGGCTGCGACGATTATTCCGAAGATCATGCCTCACCTCCTCAATGCCCTGATGGCCATGCAACCGGGACATGATATGCCGCCTCATCCTCAAAGTCAATGGAAAGGGCGTTTCCAAGCGCCGCCCTCCCTGCTACCTTACTGCGCCATGAACGCCTCCGAACCGGCCTCTATCACGGGTATCCGGGAAACCGCCGATGTCGAAAGCGCGACCGACGCCTACGCCGCCCGCTTCTCCGGCCCGGTCGGCACGTGGCTCCTGGCCGTTCAGGAACGCCTCACGCTCGACCTGCTGGCCGATCTGCCAGGCGCCACCGTGCTTGACGTCGGCGGCGGACACGGTCAACTGGCCCGCCCGCTCGCCCGCGCGGGCTACGCCGTCACCGTCGTCGGCAGCGACGCCTCCTGCCGCCATCGGATCGCCGACCTCGTGGACGCCGGCGCCTGCGCCTTCCAGACCGGCAACGTCCTGGACATGCCCTTCGCGCCCGGGTCTTTCGACGCCACCCTTTCGTTCCGCCTGCTGCCGCACTGCGCCGCCTGGCCCGCGCTGATCGGCGAACTGTGCCGCGTGGCCCGGCGCCGCGTGGTGGTCGACTACCCTACCTCGCAGGGCCTCAACGCCGTGGCGCCCGCCCTGTTTGGCGCGAAAAAAAAGCTGGAAGGGAACACGCGCGCGTGGCGGCCGTTCCGGCACGCCGAGATCGAGTCGGCGTTCGCCGCACACGGGTTCCGTCCCCTCCGGCGCACCCCGCAGTTTTTCCTGCCCATGGTCCTGCACCGGACGCTGAAATGCAGGCCTGTGTCAGCCGCGATGGAAAGTGCCTGTGCCGCCCTTGGTCTGACGCGCCGCTGGGGTTCGCCCGTGATCGCCGCGTTCGAGCGGACCCAACCGGTCTGAGGGCAATCCCGTCGCGCTGGTCAGGGGAAACACGTTCGACATTCACATCCCACTCGCTACGAGGTGTCTTCGTCGCACGTGTGCCTGGATCAGAGCCGTCCCCTAGTAGGAACACACACGATAGAACCGTACGGCAGGTAAAGGGCTTGTGTCCAAAACGGCCATCTCGGCGCCGTTGCCGATTATGCCTGCGGCCCGTCGTAGATTGGCGATCGGGGTTGCCTCAGGCGAACGCGAACACGTCGACGTTTACGCGCCGCGTCGGGTGGTTCTCGCCATGCACCATGCGGCGAATACTCTCGGTGGTTTGCCGGTCGAACGTGGCGTCTCCGCAACGGTCGCACACCCGGGCGGGAATGTGCTCCACCATCACGAGTTGGGTTTCGATGTGGAACACTTCCTCCACCTGTTGCTGGTGGAACGTCGTATTGCCGCATACATCGCACTTGTTCATGGCCGCCTCCGTATCCTGCCGTCGATCCACTCCTCCGATTCGGGTTCGTAGATGGTGACGACCTTCACCGTTTCGACGTTACTATAGCACACTTGAAGGTGGAGGGGACGACGATTCTGCGTAAACCCGAGCACGAGGCAACTTGGCGAGTACTTATCATCCGGGTAGTCCTCAATGATCTCGACTGCGCCACCCGCTTCGCGAATCTCTTTCTCGCTGATGTTACGCTCCACCGCCCGCTTGAAAGCATGGCGACTGAACTCGAATTGGCCGGTGCTCAGCCTGAAACGAATGTCTTCAATATTCATGACGATTCGTCAGTCTTTTCTGCCTTCTTCAGGTTCAGTTCAAACAACTCTTCAAGCACCTGGTCATCGGACAAATCTGACAACCAGCCGTAGGCGGCGAAGACGGCGTCGTCGAGGGTTCTGTGGGCGTCGGCGAGCCAGGTTGGGCGCTGATTGTAGAGATTCGTCAGGTCCGTCTTCTTCCACTTGGCTATGAACTCGGCGACGTTCACGGAGTGGACCGCTTCAGAACCCGCCGCATGACGTCCGCGCCGTGCCGGAGCATGCGTTCAGTCGTCTCCCACCCCACGCACTCGTCGGTCACGGATACGCCGTACCGCAGCTTCGCCAGATCCGCCGGAATCGGCTGGCTGCCCTCTTCCAGGTTGCTCTCCAGCATCATGCCGACGATCGCCGATGTGCCGTGCGAGCGCTGCAGCAGCACGTCGTACCACACCTGCTCCTCGGCCTCGAATTTCTTGCCTGCATTGCCGTGGCTGCAATCCACCATGATTGACGACGCCAGGCCGGCAGCCTTCATGCGGTCGGCGGCGTCGCGAATGCTCGCAGCGTCGTAGTTCGGCCGGCTGCGCGACCCGCGCAGGATCAGGTGGCCGAGTTCATTGCCTGCGGTGCGGACGATGGCAATGCGCCCGTCGTCGTCGATACCCAGGAAGCTGTGCGGGCGCCGCGCCGACTCCATGGCATCGACCGCCACCTGCACGTTGCCGTCGGTCCGGTTCTTGAATCCGACCGGCATGGAGAGGCCGCTGGCCATCTGGCGGTGCGTCTGCGATTCCGTCGTGCGCGCCCCGATGGCCACCCACGACACCAAGTCGGCCGTATACTGCGGCACGATCGGATCGAGCATTTCGGTGCCTACGGGCACACCCATGGCGTTGATCTCGAGCAGCAGGCGGCGGGCCGAGCGCAGGCCGCAGGCAATGTCCGCCGACCCGTCCATGTGCGGGTCGTAGATTAGCCCCTTCCAGCCGATCGTCGTGCGCGGTTTCTCGAAGTAGACGCGCATCAGCACGACCAACTCGTCCTCGACCTCGGCTCGCAGTTTCTTCAGGCGTCCGGCGTACTCCAGGGCCGCGCGCGGATCGTGGATCGAGCACGGCCCCACGACCACCACGAGTCGCGCATCCGTTCCCGCCAGGATTCCGGCGAGGGCCCGGCGCGTCCGCACCACGGTCCGGATGGCCGCGGGAGATGCGGGCAGTTCCGCCTTGAGGGTGCGGGGGGTGATCAGCGGCACCAGTTCGAGGACGTGCAGGTTCTCGGTTCGGGCCGGCCGGCCCGCCGGTTGCGTGCGACACGGGGAAGAAGTCTTACATCTCATAAAGCGTATTGTCGCGCCGCGGCGGAGGGCGAACCGCACCGCGCGCGCGTCCTTTCTTCTCGGGCATCACGAAAGGGTCCTCATGCTCGAGCCGGTCGCCGAGCTCAGCCTCGATGGCATCGGGCTCCTCCCCGGATTCGAGGCGGTGCAACGCCTCCTGCATGCCGGCGCCCAGTTCCATGCCGGTCATCTGCGAGAACTTCCGCATCAGGCCGGCCGCCTGCCTGGGGTCCTCCTCGCTGACATTTTCGGCTTCGCGCGCCAGGGCGTCCATGGCCGTTTCCATCTTGTGCTCGTCGATCGGAAGGTCCGCGGACCCATCGGCGCTTTCTTCCTTGGCCCGGCCGGTAGCGGCGAAAAGCGATACCTGCTTTTCCAATTGCTTCCGGCCGCATTTGGGACAGGGCGGGCGCTTGTCGGGCTGGATCGAACGGGACAGAAAACTGTAAAGCGTGTTGCAGCTCCGACAATAGAACTCGTAAATCGGCATACCTACTCGTCCTTCACTTCACTCTTCACTGTTCACTGTTCACCGTTCACCGTTTACTTTTCACTGGGCTCCCAGCCCGTGCAGTTTGATCGCGACCGTCCGGTTTCGACGCCGCGCATCCTGACTCTCTCCCGGCACCAGCGGAGTGGCGTCACCGGCCGACGAAATCGAGAAGGAGGCCGCAGGGAGTCCTCCTGCCTTGACGAGCACGTCCAACGCCGCTCGGGCCCGCGTCAGGCCCAGCTCCCGGTTACTACCGTAGGCCTGGCCGCCGGCCACCGTTGACGCATCCGTGTGGCCTTCTACCTCGATACGGTAGGCGGTGACATACGGTTTGAGCAGTGTTGCCAGGCGGCGCAGATCCTGCCGCGCCGCGGGCGTGAGTTCGCTCCCGCGCGCAAACAACGGCTCGTTGAAGAGAATAACCAGGGCCCCGGGCTCTTCACGCACGGTCAGTCGCGAATCGCGAATCGTGGGCCACGCGGGCGCTGCTGGCACGGCGGGTACTGCCGGCGCGGGCGACGCGCGCGTCGGCGCAGGCGCCCCGCTGGCGGCCGCGGCGATCGGCGCGTGCATCGATTCCTGGTGCTGTTCGGGACGGGCCGGACTCGCCGCCCGCCCGACCGCGTACCCGAATGCCACGGCAACAAAAGCAAGGGCCGCCGCCCCAGCCGTCAGCCGCACACGCTGGCGCTGTGCTCCCGCCGCGCGCGCCGCCTGAACCTGCCGAACCGTGCCCTCAAGCGTCTCCAGTTCTCCCCGTGCCCGACGTTCGTTCGCCTCGGCCCGGGCGGCCTGGGCGAGCGCCGCCGCCCGCTCCTGGCCCGCGGCCCCGGCCTGCTCCTGCGCCTCGGCCAGCGCGGCACGGGCCGCCATCAACGCCTCCCGCGCGGCGCCCGACTCTTGCCGGGCGTCGTCCGCTTCCTGGTTCAGCCGATCGAATTCAACGGCCGCCAACTCAAGCCGTCGTGCGAGGTCGTCGCGATCGTCCGTCACCTGCCGGCAGTCGTCCCGAAGGGTTCGGAGTTCCGCCTGGGCTTCTTGCAGGCGCGCCTCAAGCCCCTGAAGCACCTCGGCAGGTTCTCCTTCGACCGGGAATGGGGGGCGATCGGCCGGAACGGAAGGGCTGTCCCATTCGGGCGCGACCGGGGCCGGCTCGTCGCCTTGCGCCAGCTCGACAACGGGCGGCGTCTCTTCCATCTCGTCCGCGGGCGGATCACAGGACGCAACGGGAAACGTGTCGTCAACCGCCGTCTCGTCCACGTCAATTTCCGCGCGATGATCACTGACGATCGACTCCAACAGCCGCTCCTCCGCCGTACGGCCGGGCTCTGAAGGTGCAGGTGCGGAGGCCGGGGTGCTGGTTCCGGCGGCCTGGCCGCCAGGCGTCGACGCCTCGGCTGTCTCGGGAGCTTCTGGTCTATCCGGTGGAGTCGTCATGGCGGGTAACATCTCCAATTGTTGCGAATCCTGGGCCGCTCGAGCTCGGGCGCGTGATGTCGATGCCATCCTGAGTCCCCTTGTGTCCCTAATCGCCACTGCGTACCGGGACAACGTAACACACATGACCGGGCTCGGCAATGCAGGCGAATGAGGCTGCCGAAGAATGCCTTGACCATCTCCCCGGGGCTGGGGTAGGTTCGCGTCTTCAGCCATGAATCATCTCGAGATCATCCAGCGCTTGCTGAAGGAGAAGCGTTCGCTCGACGAGTTGCCTGCCACCGGCTTGCCGTTCGTGACCATTTCCCGCCAGGCCGGCGCGGGGGGGCATCTGCTGGCGTACGTTGTCCTGACGGAGTTCCTGAAGTACGAGAAACAGGAACTCTTCCAGGGGTGGCATGTGTTCGACAAACAACTGTGCGAGGTGATCGCCCAGGATCCCCAAATCCAGGAAACGATCGACACGCTGGCCAGGGAAAAGTACCGCCCCGAATTCCGCGACTTCATCGAGAGCCTTTTCACCGGCCAATCCAGCCAGTACACGCTCTACAAGACCTCCTTCAAGGTCGCGCGCATGCTGGCCCTGCTCGGCAAAGTGATCATCGTCGGTCGGGCCGGCGCCATGGTCACGGCCGACCTGCCCCAGGGCATTCACATTCGCTTGGTGGCGCCCGAGTCACGCCGCGTGATCTGGATGATGAAACGCTTCAAGCTCACCAAGGAAGAAGCGAAAGCCGCGATCGCCAAGCAGGACTCGGACCGCAGGAAACTGATCCGGATGTTCTTCCATCGCGACATCGAGGATCCCCTCCTCTACGATGCCGTCTGGAACACCGGCAAGGTCGGGCTCGACACGATCTGCCGCGCCACGATCGACCTCATCCGCACCCGCGCCGCCGCCAAGGCCAAGGCCTCCGCCTCCCGGGGCTGAAGCGACCGCGAAAGCCGGGCTAACGGTCAAGCCGTAAACGTGCTATTCTTCCGGTCAGCGCATGACCGAACCCGCTACAGTCCCGCCCGTCGCGACCCCCGCCAACGGCAGCGCCACGCTGCTGTTGCCCCGGTCGGGCCGCGCGGACGCCACGGTGCACTTGGACGCGCCCACCGCGGCCCCGGGCACGGCGGTCGGCGGCGCGGCGCCCGCGGCCTACGAGATCCTCTGCGAAATCGGTCGCGGCGGCATGAGCGTCGTCTACCTGGCCCGTGACCCCAAGCTCGGCCGGCACGTGGCCCTGAAGCGTCTCGGGCCCGCCGTGCTCGCCAACCCGGTGATGAAGGAACGCTTTCTGCGCGAGGCGCGCCTGGTCGCGGCGCTCAATCACATCTACATCGTACGCCTGTTCGACTGCGACGAGGACGACAAGGGCCCCTACATCGTCATGGAATATGTGGCGGGACCCGGCAAACCGTTCGCCCCCGACTGGCCGCCGCCTTCGCTCAACCTGGACCAGAAGGTCGAACACGGCAACGGGCCCCTGACACCCCGCGCCGCCGTAACGCTGGTCAAAAAGCTCTGCCTCGCGATGGACTACGCGCACCGACACGGCGTGATCCATCGCGACCTAAAACCCTCGAACGTGCTGCTCGATGAACACGGCGAACCCCGCATCGCGGATTTCGGCCTGGCGCGCGGTACGACGACCGAGAGCCTCAAGCTTACCCTCACGGGGACGCGCCTGCTGTCGCTCGGCTACGCCGCCCCCGAGCAGGAAGAAGACACCAGCCTGGCCGACGAGCGCGCGGACATCTACAGCCTGGGGGGCATCCTTTACTTCTGCCTCACCGGCGAAAACCCCCGCTTCTTCCGCGACAGCCGCGTGCCCGACTACCTGCGGCCCGTGATCCTCAAGGCCATGGAACGCGATCCCCGCCTGCGCTGGCCGACGGCGCGCGACTTCGGCGAGGTCCTCGCGCAGTCCGCCGGCGATTACCTCTCGCCCCAGACCGACCCCGGCATGTGGCGCTGCAAGTGGTGCAACGCGCTCAATGCCGTGGCCCAGCGCTTCTGCTCGCAATGCGACTGGGACGGCCTGGAACGCTGTCCCGAATGCGAGGGCGAGACCCGCGTCGGGGTCCGCTTCTGCGGAGGCTGCGGCACCGATATCAAGACCTTCGAGGACATGCGCACGCTGATCAACCGGCTGCGGGACTTCCGCCGCCAGAAGGATTTCGCGCGCATCAAGGACGCCATGGAAGGGCTCCTGCGCTTCCAGCCGCGCGGCGACAAGGGCCGCGACCTGGTGCGTGAAATCCAAGAACTGGGCGAGACCGCCGACTGGGCCCTGCGCCGCAAGGACGAACTCGGGCAGACGATCACCGAGGCCCTGAGCCGGCAGAATTACGAGGAGGTGCGGGACCGGTTGAGCGAGTATGACGTGCTCGACGACAGCAACGCCTTCGGCAAACTCCGCGGCGAACTGCCGTGGCGCATTGCCGAGCGCGATATGCTCGGCCTGCGCACCGACCTGACCGCCGCGCGCGAGCGCTTCGCCGGCCGCGAACTGGCCGCCTGCCGCTCCATGCTCGAGGACGTCAAGGTGCGCCGCATGCGCGTCCTGCGCCTGGAATCCCAGTACCCCCTGCTCAAGGGCGCCCTGGTCCCGTCCGAGACCGCCGGCGCCGAACCGCCCGGCGAGTTCGCCAGCACGCTGGCGGCAATCGCCAAGGACAGCGCCCGCCTGGAAACAGATCTGACCGAGGCCGAGGAAACCTCCGCGCGGCTCGTCCGCGAAGTCCAGGAAGCCGCCCGCAACCAGGACTACGACCGCTGCCTGGAGGCCGGGCGGCGCCTCCGCGAGCTTACGGCCGATGCCACCCCGGCCGACGAGGCCCTCCGCAAGGCGGCCGAAACCGCCCAGCAGATTGCCACGATCACCGGCCTGGCCGAGCAGGCGCTCAAGGATCGCCACTACCGCCTGGCCGAGCGCATGGCCCGGGACATCCTCGATCGCTACAAACGCGACTCGGAAACTGCGAAGGCCTTGCTGCCGCGCATTGCCGGCGCGCGCCGCCGCTGGTACGGCAGCCTGCTGGGCGCAGGCGTCGGATGCCTGTCGCTGCTCTATGTGCTCAGCCTGGGCCCGGTCTATTACCTCAATGTGAATCGGGACATGGACTTCGGCGCCTCGTTCGAGGACTTGCACCGATTCTACACGCCGGTGTACTGGCTGTACGACCACACCCTGCTGGCTGCGCCGCTCCACGCCTACTCCGCCCACTGGGGGGTGCAGGTCGTTGGGGAAGACGCGATCACGAAACGGCCGGAGCCGCCCCGGCAGCCCCCGCGGCCGGCGCCACGCCCCGCGCCAGCCCAGCTGGCGCCCGCGAAGACAACGAAGCAGAAGTGACCTACGCGTTCATGCCGTGCTTCTTGATCAGGCGCTGCAGGTACGCCCGCTCAATGCGGGCTTCCCGCGCCGCCTTGGAGATGTTGCCCCCGCTCTTCTCCAGCAGGGTCCGGACATAATCCTTCTCGAACTGCTCGACCAGCTTGTTCTTGGCGTCCTTGAACGGCTGATCGGCGGACGACGACGGGGTCAGGACCGCCCCCTCGTGCGACGCATCGTGCAGACGGCCCAGGAACAGCGACGCACCGAAGTCGATGCGCCCGCTGCGCCCCAACATCGCCAACTCAACCAGATTTCGCAATTCGCGAACATTGCCGGGCCAGTCGTAGGCGCCCATGACCTCCATGGCCTTGTCGACGTCCACCGGCCCCTGGTCCGGCCCCTCGGCGGCGAATTCCGCCATGAAATGCTTCATCAGCATGGGGATGTCTTCCGGGCGCTTGCGCAACGGCGGCAGTTCGATCCGTACCACGGAAAGGCGGTAGAACAGATCCTCCCGGAACCGCCCGTCCCGCACCTCTTTTTCCAGGTTGCGGTTCGTGGCCACGATCACGCGCACGTTGATGCGGCGGACCGTGTTCGAACCCAACCGGCGGACTTCCTTCCGTTCCAGCACGCGCAGGAGCTTGGGTTGCAGTTCCAGGTCAAGTTCGCCGATCTCGTCAAGGAAGACGGTCCCCCCGGCGGCCGCCTCGAAGGCGCCGGTGCGTTCGGCGGTGGCGCCGGTGAATGCGCCCTTCACGTGGCCGAACAGTTCGCTCTCGACAACACCCTTCGCCAGCGAGCTGCAATCGATCACCACGAACGGCTTGTCGTGCCGCTGGCTGTATTCGTGGATCGCCTCGGCCAGCAGTTCCTTGCCGGTACCCGTTTCGCCCTGAATCAGGATGGCGGCGGCGGTCGGGGCGTAGGTTTCAGCCAGGTGGAACACCCGCCGCATGGCCACGCTGACGCCCTGCAGGCGGCCCATGCTCTCGCGCGGGCTGAGCGGGATCGTGGCCACTTCCTGCAGCGGGCAGAAAATCAGCCGCGTGGTCCCGCATTGGAATTCGGTGCCGTAGGTCAGGAAGGCTTCGCTCACGCGCACGCCGTGCACGAGCGTACCGTTCGTGCTCTTCAGGTCGCGCAGCAGGAACCCTTGGGGCTGGGACAGGATCTCGCAGTGCCGGCGCGAAGCGTGCGCGTCGCGGATGACCAGGTCGCATTCCGTCCCGGCGCCGATCGTGAACGTGTCACTGTCGATTGTCACCTCGCGTCCCTGGTCGGTCCCGCTGGCGATCAACAGTTTGTATTTCCGGACGAGCAGCGACTTGGGTGTGCCGTTGCGCGACAGCAGCACCGTGCGCGCCCCCAACCGCTCGACCGTCTCCTCGTCCTTCCGCTCCGCGTTGGTCATGCGCGAACCTTAGGCCCGCAGCGGACCCCCTGTCAACGCCATTGTGTGCACGACAGAATGCACCGCGCCGACCATGCCTACCGCGGGACACAGCCCGCGGGCAGCCTACTCCTCGGCGGTGATGTCGTCGTAGAAGCCCACGAAATCCTGGCGGCCTTCCTCGACGGCCTCGATGGCGAGGCGGGGGTGCATGTTGAGCTGGCCGGTCAGCATGTAGGGGATGTCGAATCCCCACTTGAGCTTCTGGCGCATCGGCAGGATGTGATCCTGGAGGCACTGCAGCACGGGCCGGATATGGAACTTGGGGTTCTTGAGGAAGCCCAGCAGCAGTTCCGTGGGACAGTTTCCGGCACCGCGGCCCAGCCCGCCCATGGTGCAGTCCAGGTAGCTGACGCCCAGGATCAGCCCCTCGATCGTGTTGGCATAGGCGAGTTGCTGGTTGTTATGCGTGTGGATGCCCACCTGCTTGCCGGCCCGGCCCGCGACCTGGATGAACTTGCGGGCCAGCACCTGGATTTCCTCGGAATAGAGCGAACCGAAGCTGTCCACGATGTAGATAACGTTCACTTCCGAGCGGGCCAGGATGTCCAGGGCCTCGGACAACTCGTGCTCCTGCACCACCGACACGCCCATCAGGTTGAGCGTCGTCTCGTAGCCCTTGTCGTGGGCGCACTTGATCATGTCGAGGGCCGTGGGAATCTGGTGGATGTAGGTCGCGACGCGAATCATGTCCAGCACGCTCTGCTGCTTGGGCAAGATGTCCTCGTGGTAGTCCGTGCGCTCCGCATCGGCCATGACGGACAGCTTCACGGTGGCCGGGCCCTCGCCCACGATGCGGCGCAGATCGTCTTCATCGCAATACTTCCAGGGACCATACTCCTTCGGCGCATAGACCTTCTTGGAGCCCTTGTAGCCGATCTCCATGTAGTCGACCCCGGCCGCCGCGCACGTCTCGTAGATGGCGCGGACAAATCCGTCCTCGAAATGGCAGGCGTTGATCAATCCGCCGTCGCGGATCGTGCAGTCCAGGACCTTGATGTCCGGGCGATAGGTCAGCCAGGTCCCCTTCTTGTCCGCTCTCGTTTCACTCGTCTCGGATTTCCGCGCCATGGTTCTACTCCTCGTTCGCCTATCGCTGCCTTACCACTTCTTCCGGATCGGGATGCCGGCGGCGATCAACTCGCGTTTGATTTGCGGGATCGTGTACTCGCCCGTGTGGATCATGCCGGCGATGATCGCGGCGTCGGCCTTGCCCTGCGTGAAGGCGTCGGCCAGATGCGAGGGCCGGCCCGCGCCGCCCGACGCCACCACCGGGATCCGCACGTTTTCGGCAATGAGCCGGGTGAGCGCCAGCTCGTAGCCGTTGCGCGTGCCGTCCGCATCGACCGAGTTGACGACAATCTCGCCCACGCCCAGATCCTCGGCCTGCTTCGCCCAGGCCAGGGCGTCGAGCCCGGTGCGTTCCCTGAACCCGCGGACCGTGACCTCGTAGCCGCTCGGGAATCGCGCGCGGTCGTCGACCTTCACGGGATCCATGCCGAGCACGATGCACTGCGAACCGAAGGCCCTGGCGCCGTCGGCGATGATGCCCGGATGCGCGACGGCCAGCGAGTTGACGGATATCTTCTCGGCGCCGGCCAGCAGCACGCGGCCCATGTCGGCCAGGTTCGAGATGCCGCCGCCCACGGCGAACGGAATGTGAATGGCCCGCGCCACGGCGCGCACCATGTCGATGTCGATCGGCCGCCGTTCGGCCGACGCCGTGATATCGTAGAAGACTAGCTCGTCGCACCCGTCCTCGTAGTACCTGGCCGCCATCTCGACCGCGTCGCCCAGGACCACATTGTTCTGGAACTTGACGCCCTTGGTGACTTTCTTGTCCCGCACGTCCAGGCAGGGAATGATGCGCTTTGTCAGCATTGACCGTCCCACCGGCTGAAGTTCCGAAAGATGCTCAACCCGATCCGCCCCGATTTCTCGATGTGAAACTGCGTGGCCACCAGGTTGGCGCGGCCGACGACAGACGTGAACTCCACGCCCGCGTAATCCGTCAGTCCCACGCGATCCGCAGGGTTGGTGGTCACGGGATAGTAACTGTGGACGAAATAGAATTCGGTCTCGTCCTCGACGCCGGCAAAGACCGGGTGTGTCCGTTGGAAACGCACGGCGTTCCAGCCGATCTGCGGCACCTTGTCGGCCGGGGAGGTCGGCCGGAACAGCCGCACGTCGCCCGGGATGAACCCCAGCGTCTGCGTGCCGCCGTCTTCCTCGGACCGGTCGAACAGGATTTGCATGCCCACGCAGATTCCCAGGAACGGCGTACCGCGCGCCACCACCGTGCGCAACACGTCCGCCAGCTTCAGTTCCCCAAGGTGGTGCATGGAGGCGCCGGCCGCGCCCACGCCCGGAAATACGACACGATCGGCCGCCAGGATCTCGTCCGCCTGGTCCGTGACGCGCGCCTCCACGCCGATCGCGTCAAACGCCAGTTTGACGCTCGTGAGGTTGCCTGCCTTATAGTCGACGATCGCTATCACCGTTCACCGTTCACTGTTCACCGTTCGCTGCGCCCTGCTTCCTCTCCCTTGCAATGAAGCCCGCATAGTCTTATCTTACCCAAGCAGCTTGTCGAGCAGAGTTTGAACTCGGCCGGAGTGAAGGAGTCCTACTATGAACCGGTGCCTCGCCGCCATCGCCTTATTCATGTCGCTGGGGATTGCCGTTCCGGTGGTCCTTGCCGACCCCATCCACGAAGCCGTCAAGAATAACGATCTCAACCAGGCGCGCGCGCTCCTGGCGACGACCCCCAAGCTCGTGGCCAATGCCCGCGACGCCGACGGCAACACTGCGCTGCAACTGGCCGCGCTCATGGGCAGCACCGACATGGCCAAGCTCCTGATCGCGTCGGGCGCCGATGTCAACTTGGCCACGGACACAGGGCTGACGCCATTGCATTGCGCCGTAAACAAGAACCAGACGGCCATGGTGAAACTGCTGCTGGCCAACGGAGCCAAGGTCAACGCCCTGACCGCTAAGAGTTCGTCCCCCCTTCACTGGGCCGCGTACAATCGCAACGAGGCGATTGCCCGCCTGCTGCTCGAGGCCGGCGCCGACGTGAACGCCAAGGCCATGAACGGATTCACACCGCTCCACTGGGCGGCCTACAACGATGCGGCCGATGTGGCCCGCCTGATCGTGAATTTCGGCGGCGACACCGCCGTGACCAACGCCAGCGGCCTTACCGCACTCGATCTGGCCCGCGAGCGCAAGGCCACGAATGCCATCGAAACCCTGTCGCCCAAACCGCCGTCCGGGCTGAGCCGCCTGTTCCACCACTCGACCAACACGACGGCCCGCACCGAAGCCAAGCCCTCTGTCCCGGTTGCCTCGCCACCCGCCCCCGCGAAGGTCGAGAGCAAACCGGTGCCGCCTCCCCGCGTAGATCCCGCGCCCACGCCGCAACCTGTGCCTGTACCCCAACCCGCTCCTGCACCCCAGCCCGTGCCCGCGGTCGAAACCAAGACCGAAACCAACACCGTAGCCAAGCCGGAGGTCAATTCCGCGCCCGCGCCCGTATCGAAACCAGACCCCCAAGCCAGCCCCAAGGTCGTAAAGCCCGTCTCTGTGGTACGCGCGCCCCCTCCTAAGCCGGTCTGGAACGGATCGCTCACCTACCCGGATGGCTCCCGCTATGAAGGCCAGGAACCCAGTGACACGACACGGTATGAAGGCTCACTGACTCTTCCAGGCGGCGAGCGATACAACGGCCAGTGGCTTGCCGGCAAGCGCGACGGCCGTGGCAGGGCCATTCTGTCCGGCGGCGACAGCTATGACGGCGAATGGAAGTCGGACCGCATGAGCGGTCGGGGAGTCTACACATTCGCCAACGGAGACCGCTACGAGGGTGACTGGGCCGCCGGGCTCATGCAGGGTTCCGGGAGTTATACCTTCGCCAATAGCAACCGGCTGGAAGGCGTGTGGTCGGCGGGTTCCCTGAAGTCCGGCACAGGCACCTCCACATTCTCCAACGGCGACCGCTATGACGGCGCTTGGGCCGACGGCATGATGCAGGGCCGCGGCGTCTACACGTTCATCGACGGGGCCCGCCTCGAGGGATACTGGAGCAGAAACACGTTCACGGGCCATACGCCAACAGGCGCAGCGGGTCGCCGCTCGGCCAATACGGCAGAGTAGAACGGCAAGTGAACAGTGAACGGTAAACAGTGCACAGTGCCTGCGGGTAAGCCGTTACGGCGCACCGCTCGCTGTTGACTGTTCACTTGCTCCACTCCCGCGGATGCGCGTCTTCAGCGCAGCGGCTTCCTCGGGCGTAGCCTGACGCCAACGCCGCGTCCGCAGCCTGAAATCGACCGCGCCGGGCCCGAGCACGAAGCTGGTCACGTGCCGCCCCTCGACGTTGAAGACATGTGCCCGGCTCTGCGGCCCGCAAACCACCAGCGTCCCTGTCTTTTCATCGGCATAAAGCGCGCCCGCTGCCGCCGCGCGGGCATCGTCCAATGCCTTGTGGACGGGCCGCCGGTCCTCCTGCCGCCGGTCCTCCACATGCCGCGTACGCCGCCGCCCCTGCCGCTGGCCACGCTCCAGGAACTCGGCCAGCCGCCGCAGGACGGTCGGCACGCGCCGCATGGCGGACTGAAACTCCTCCGTGCGCGCCGCCTGACGAGCCGCCTCCGCCCGCTCGGATAAGGCGGCCAGCGCCCGGGCCGCGAGTTCCCGGGCCCGCAACGCCCAAGGCTCCCACGCCTCCGCAAAAAGATCGTCCAGCTCGATCCCAGCCGACACCCCGGCAATCGTATTGAGCCGCACTTCAAGCCGTCCCCCGCGGCCGCGCGTTTCGACGACTTGAAACGTCACGGCCAGCCGGCGCGATTCGTCCCGGCCCGCGGCGCGCCGCGGAAGCTGGAAGTAGCCGGCCACGACCTGGCCGAGGATCGAATACGTCTTCGATGAGCGGCCAAACGAGCTGAGCTGCTCGTGCCGCAGTTCACGGCCCGACTGCACCAGCGCCACCAACTCCGGGGCATCAGCGAACAGCCGATCGACGCGCGTATCCTGCGCGGCAATAAACGCCTGGTGCAAATCCTGCCACTCGGGCTGCCCGGTGGACGTGTAAGCCCGGAACACGGACACCGCCGAGGGCGGCGCGGCGTGGTCGCATTCCGCCGACTCGCACCGGAAACACCACACCCGCCCGGGCCGGTAGACCGCGTGCGCCGCCTGGGCTTCCTCGATGTGGCCGGAGACCTGCTCGGAAAGGGGCGGATCGAACGTCAACGCCCACCCATCGGCGGGGCAAATGCGCGCCGTGAGTGCCAGGTCGATTCCGTCCAAGCGTTCTGGGGCCACCCCGAACCGCTCCAGGTACAGGTCGCGGATCAAAGTTCTCAGGGCATCCGCCACCGCGCGCTCGCGCCGCTCCGTGCGGGACAGCACGGGAGCCGGAGCCAATTCTGGCGTCTCGGGCGATGGGTTCACATTCTGTGGCCGCGCCCGTGAGGGCGTGGCTCTTCGATTCCGAGGCTTTCTGACGACTGGCCACCGCCTCACGGCGGCGGCTACGTGTCCTTCGGCGGTCCCCTACTTGGCCGGAATGAACAGTTTCTGGCCCACTCGTATCTTATCGCCGGCCTTCATGTTGTTGGCCTTCATCACCGCACTGACGCTCACCTTGTAAGCCTGGGCGATCGCCGACATTGTCTCACCGGCCTTGACCGTATGCTCGTATCCGGTTTCGGTGCCGCCGCCCTTCCCGGAAGAAGACCGCCCGGAGGAGCTCGATCCGCCCGAGGCATTGACGAGCCCGGCCACCTTGTGGCTGATCTCGTCCACAATCTCGCGCCGGTCGGCTTCGCGGGCCGCGCTCAGCGCATGGATCTGCTGCTCGATCTGGTCCAGCCGCGTGCGGGCCGCCGCATCCTCGCGAGGTGTCCGGCGGAGCGTCTCGATATCCCGGGCCAGGGCCTGTTGCTCCACCTGGATCACGTTGAGGCGCTCCTTGAGCGCGGCAATATCCGTCTGCATGGCGTCGAAATCAGCCTGCTGCCGGGCCAGGCTCTTGTCGTCCATCATCGTCACACACCCCGAACCCAGCAGCATCGCCACCGCGACCATCGCCACCCACATCGCCTTCATAGCTACCCTCGTCCACAGGGCTCCCGAGCCCCGCCGTTGCCTGAATCAGCGAACAGTAAACAGTGAACATTAAACAGTAAACAGCAAACAAAGATCGGTTCACTGTTCACTGTTCACTGATCCGCACCGCGGCCCCGCCGCGCCTTCCCATCCTCGAGGTACTCCGTCCAGTACGCCAGTTTGCCGTCCCAATACTCATAGACCCTGAATGACGGTTGGCGATCCCAAAACCGCGCCATCGGCGCACTGACATAAAGCGGGATCCGGCCGACCCAGTGCAGTTCGTCGCGATGCAGGTGGCCGGCCACGATGGCCTTGAGGGAGACCTTGCCCTTGACCAGTTCCTCCCAGGCCTGGCGCGTCTCCTCGTCCCATTCCGGCGGCTCGCGCTTGTCGAGTGCATTGCCGATCGAGGGGCTGTGCTGGAACAGTAGTACGGGCTTGTCGCCGGCCTGCTTGAGATTTTCTTCCAGCCACCCGAGCGCGTCATAGCCGCGCACCCGAAATCCGCCAGCCAGGGGCTCGCTGTAGAAAAACAGACACACCACGCCCTGCACCTCCGCCCGGCGGCTCAGGGTTCCGAAGTATTTCTTGTAGAGGGCGACCGTGCTCGCCAGATCGCCCCTCAGGATGTCGTGGTTGCCGGGGACGTAGTAGACGGGCGCCGTGAGGGACTTCATGGCGTCCAATCCGTCCTGTACGACGGACTCGTTGCCGATGGCGTCGGCCAGCATGTCGCCGGTGTGCACCACGAACTCGATCTTGTACGGCAACTGGTTGATGGCCTCCACGGCGCGGCGGGTCAGCGCCGCACCGTCGCGGGCGCCCCAGTGCGTGTCGGTGATCTGGACAAAATAGAAATGTGTGGGCGGCGCGGCCGCCGCGGAAAGCGCGGCCATCATGACCAGCAGCAGCGCGCACCACTGGCGGAGGATCGTCGCGCCATTCATCCGGACGCCCTGCGTCATCGGGGCGGCCTGCCCTGAAGCGCCTCTGCCAGCCGCTGGCGCAACGGGTCCAAGCCGTCACTCCGAAGCGCCGATACGGCCAGCGCGTCGGGGAACAGCCGCAACAGGTCGGGCAATGCGGCTTGTGCTTCGGGCCGGTCGCACTTGTTGAACACGAGCACCTGGGTCACGTCCTGCGCGCCGATCTCGGCCAGCGTGTCGAAGACGACCGCGCAGTGATCCTGCACGTGGGGGTGGCTGGCATCGGCCACGTGGAGCAGCAGATCCGACTCGCGCACTTCGTCGAGGGTGGAACGAAACGAGGCGACAAGCCCGTGCGGCAGGTGCCGGATAAAACCGACCGTATCGGTCAGCAACACTTCCCGGCCGTCCGGCAACCGGACCAGGCGCGTCTTGGTATCGAGCGTGGCAAACAGGCGATCGTCCACGTAGGCGTCGGCGGCCGAGAGCGTATTGAGGATCGTCGACTTGCCCGCATTCGTGTAACCCACCAGGCTCACCGACGGATACGCCCGGCGTGCGCGCGTCTGCGAACGCCGGGCCTGGATCGTCTCCAGTTTGCGCTGCAGGTCCCGGATCCGCCGCCGCATGGGTTCGTTGCGCAGTTTGAGCGGGCTCTCGCCCGGACCTTTCATGCCGATGCCGCCTGAAAAACGCGGCTGCTTTTCCGAGACCGGCAGGCGCGAAACCAGGTACTGGAGCTGGGCCAACTCCACCTGGATCTGGGCCTCTGCGGACCGCGCCCGCCGGGCAAAGATCTGCAGAATGACTTCAGTACGGTCGATGACCTTGATGCCCAGGGCCTGGTCCAGGTTATTGACCTGCTTGGGCGTCAGATCGTTGTCGAAGATCACCAAATTGGCGTTTGCCTGGCGGCAGGCCATCTGGATCTCCTCGACCTTCCCCTCGCCGATCAGGTACTTCGGCGTAGGCCGCTCGCGGTGCTGGGCCAGACTCCCGATGACGACCGCCCCGGCCGTATCGGCCAGCCGCTCCAACTCCTCGAGCGAGTCCTGAGCCTGCTGCCGATCCTGGCGCCCGATGATTGCCTGGACCAGCAGTGCCCGTTCCTGGGCCACGTTCGTGAGTTTCGCTGCTGCTGCCATCAGAGTTTCCTCCCAAAGCGAATGCTGAACGCTCCACCTTCCCGAATCAACTTCTTGCGCTGAACGCCCGCACGGAAGCGACAGAGCGTACACCTCCGGCAATGCCCGCTACTCGACGATCCGGTAGCACGCCATCTGGTTGCTGAATCGCAGGTAGAGCCGGCCATTGGCGACGATCGGCTGGGTCCAGACCGCCTGTCCCTTGGCCGGATTCGCATCGAAGACCTGCAACTGGGAAAGCTTCTGGAATTCCTGCGGCGAGGGTTTGGCCAAAACCAGCAAGCCGTTATTGCCCAGGCATAGCAGGTTGTTGCCGACCCTGACCGCGTTCCCCGGCCCACCCGCCTGATCGGTGAGCCATTTCTGCGTGCCGCCGCCCAGATCGATGCAGCACAGCCCTTTCGGACCCAGGCTGAAGCCCGAGTAGGCATAGGCGAAGCCGTCGACGACGACAGGATCGTTGTGGGCCGCGCCGAAGGTGTGCGTCTCCCACACCGGCTTCGGGACCCCGTTGGTGAAGGCCAGCAGCACCAGGCCACCCTTGTGGTTGTAGTCCGTCGAGCACAGCAGCAGTTTGTCTTCTCCCACTATCTGCGGCGTGGCGCAGTTCATGCCCATCGCGGTCGGCCAGGCGAACGTCCACAAGGGCTCGCCCTTGTCGAGGGACAGGCTGACGAGCCCGTCGGCGCCGAAGGCGAGCAACTGATCGCGACCGGCGATCCGGGCCGACGTGAGGGCGGCGTAGCCGGCCTTGCCCGAACGGCTGGCCCAGATCGTCCCGCCCTTGCGCTTATCCAACGCCACGACGAGATTCGAGCCGCCGGCTTGCACGAAAAGCGTATCGCCGACGATCAGCGGCGTGCTGGAGCAGCCCCAGAGTTCCCGTTGCCCGTGCAGGCTGGCGAGGCTGAGCCGCCAGAGGGGCTTGCCGTCGTCGAGCGACCAGCACGCCAACTCGCCACTGCACCCGAAGGTGTAGACAAGCCCGTTGTCAATAATCGGCGTGGCCCGAGGACCGTTGCCGTATTGCACGTCCTTATCGACCGGCGCGGCGTAGTCCTGCTTCCAGAGTTCCTTGCCGGTCTCGGCATTCAGGCAGAAGACCACGTCCTTGTCGCCGTTCCGCCCGGTGACGATCAACCGGTCGCCGGCGACTGACGGACACGCCCAGGCCTGCGAATTCGTCCCGGCGCACAGGTCGTTCACCGCCCACAGTTTCACCAGTCCCTTGTCGAGGTCCTGCGGGAAATTCGTGACCGCGGGCAGGTTATCGTTGTTCGGGCCGCGCCACCGGGGCCAGTCGCCGCCGGGTTGTGCAGGGGAAGCGGCAGTACCCTCTGCCCCGGCTGTCGCAGCGGCCATTGCCAGAAGCAACATTCCGGCACCGGCCCCCCTCTGCCGCCAGCATCGCGTCGTAGTCTTCTGCATAGTGTGCTCCAACCGCAGGGCGGGCTATACCTTCAGCGCAGTCGAACGCGAGTGCTCGGCGACTTCGGCGGCCGTGACTTCGCGGCCCAGCCGGTCCGACAGGTAAATGCCCTCGCTGATCAGCATCGTCTGCAACGCGATTTCGGCCGTGGGCAGCAGCGGGGCGCTCCCTTGCAGCGCGGCGATCCAGTGCGGCTGGGGCCCGTCGTCCGCCGCCGTCATCTGCCCGAGATCGTGCCAACGGTTGACGGTCATGTCCTGCTCGAAGGTCTCGTTGACCTCGACGTCGTCGATGGTGGCGTGAAAACTGAGGGGCGCCAGCCGGACGCCGCCGGCGGAACCGACGACATAGCTACCCTCGAACGCATTGAGATGGATCGCCCACGACTCGATGATGTCGAGCGTGATGCCGCCGGCCAGGCGGACCAGGCCCATCCCGAGTTCCTCGACGTTGTAGCCGGAGGACTTGCGGCGCCCCTCGTCCATGCCGGTCTCCTGGTAGACGCGGCCGCTGATGCGTTCCACGGCCGGCGCGCCCAGGAGGTAGAGCATCTGGGAGATATGATACACGCCCATGTCGTAGAGGGCGCCGCCGCTGGCGATCTCCTTCTTCACGAAGTTGGACGTGCCGTAGCCGTCGACGAACGGGCGGCCGCGGCGGCGAAAGCCGGTGGAACGGGCGTGGTAGATGTGGCCCAAACGGCCGGCATCGATCAGCCGCTTGGCGATCGTGGTTTCGCGCGCGAAGAGCGTGCTGAGCTGAATGCTCAGCCGGCGGCTGCACCGTCGCGCAGCATCCAGCATGGCCTTGGCGTCACAATACGCGCCGGCCATAGGCTTCTCGCAGTAGACATGCTTGCCGGCTTCCAGGGCGGCGATCGTCACGCCCGCATGCAGGTTGTTGTGCAGGCAGACGTCGACGGCCTCAATGTCCGTGCGCTTCAGCAACTCACGAAAGTCGGTATAGACGTTCGGGATCGAATAGCGCTCGGCTACGCGCTTCAGTTCAGCCTCGTTGATGTCCGCCGCCGCGACGACCTCCGCACCCGGAACCTTGGTATACGTCTCCAGGTGGTGCTTGCCGATCTGGCCGACTCCGATGATGCCAATGCGTGTTTTCTTGTCCGCCATGTTCGTTCCCCTGTTTACGAAGACGATTCTCCCGCGCTTTACGCCGGCTTGGTTTCCGTTTCCAGGCGAATCTTTTCCAGGACGCGCCGGACTTCGGCCACCTGGTAGGCGACCTCCGCGTACTCATTCTTGCTCGAATGGTGCTCGACGCCCCAGTAGCCCTGGTAACCCGCCGCGATCAAGGCGCGCATCGCCGGCTCGAGCCGCGTCCGCGTAATCCGGGCGTCGACGTGCGTGTGGACGGCCCAGGGAGCCAGCCGCCGATCGCCCTCTTCTTCCGGCGCGTTCTCCCAATGGCCGATGTGCATGAGGATGCCGAAACCGGGGTGATTCACGGCGCGCGCCAGCCGCTCCATGTTATCGGGCACCAGTTCGGGGCCCCAGTGGCTTTCCGGGCCGACCTTGAAACCGTGGTCCAGGCCGAACTGCACGTACTCTTTGAAATATTTCACGATGAGGTCGAACTGCTCGGCGGTCCACACCTGGCCCTTGCCGCCGGCGTCGATGCGTACGGTTTTGGCCCCGAGGTATGCCGCCGCCTTCAGGTGTGCCAGGGCGCTCCGGTGGTGCGCCTCGCGCTGCCCGGCATCATCCTCCCAGATGTGGCAACCATCGGCGTGGTAGTTGGCCAGCGTCATTTCGCGTTCGGCCAGCGCCTCCCGTAGTTTCTTCAGGAAACTGTCCTGCAAGTAGGCCGTCTCATCCCGTCCTATCAAGCCGTTCCAGATGTCGGCCGCATCCAACTGATAGCGGTACTTGCAGGTCTCGAGATAGCCGAACACGTCCATCATGTCGGCCCCACGCAACCCGTGGAATGAATACGAGGCAATCGAAATTTTCACGGCTCCTCCTAACGGATAAGAAGACACTCTACACTAGGCGTCACAAAGACAGGCATGGTGCTAGGCCCACGTCGGAAGGTCAAGAGCGATGAAAGGGGTTGGGTGGAGCAGTTGATGTGACAGTTTCAATCCCCCCGCACGCGGGGGGCGTCCGGCTGCGTCTTGGCCTCGGAATACGAACGACATGTTTCAATCCTCGCCCCCCGCGCGGGGGGCGACGCGACCACCTTCCCGATCGCCGACCTTCAGGAGGTTTCAATCCACGCCCCCGCGCGGGGGGCGACGA
>CAITUY010000050.1 GCA_903895695.1 uncultured bacterium | reverse complement strand
CTCTTGTTCCGACGCCGAGACCTCAACCCTGCGCGTAGGCTTCATGCCCAGAGTAGAACAAATAAGCCCGCGCATGTCCCGCCTTTTCTTCTATCCCGCTCTCCTCTCGCTTCTTATGCCTCCAGCCGCATCCGCCCTAAGTCTCGATCACTCTCTCTCGTGGCGCGCAATTTCGTCAAGCAACTCCCTGACACGCGTCTCGATGGCCGGCGTTCGCTCCGGGCTTTTCCTTATGACGTCCAAACTGCGGCGGGCCTCACGGTAGTGCCCGAACTCGATCTGAGCCTCGGCCGCATTCAAGTATACCTCATGCCAGGCATAGTCACCCTGTTTGACGAGGCTCATCGCTTTGTCGGCATAGGCGCTGGCGGCCTTGAGATCCCCTGAGCGCAACGATACAACCGCCGCCGTGTCGTAGATGGCGAATCCGCTTCCCTCGGCCTTGAGCAACTTTGGAAGCAACGCCACAGCCTGATGAATCGTCGCCTGATTCTGGGCCAAGGTATAAACAAGATTATTCAAGACGTTTGCGTCCTCGGGATAGTCGCGGTGTGCTGTCTCGAGAATATGCGCAGACTTCTGCATATCCCCTTCCAGGCGAGCCGCTTCCGCAGCAACGAGATACGTCCTCACGCGGGCCGGTTCCTTCTTGAGCTCGGTGCGTTGCAGTGTACGTTCCAGCACATCCATGGCGTGATCCGATTGCCCACGCTGGAAATAGGCATCCCCTAATCGCTCGCCCCAGATGGTCTGATCGGGAAACTGCGCGCGTAACCCCTCCAGCGCGTGAATCATGTCCCCATCCGGCTTCGCCTCCCTTGACTTCAGGCCAACCATGACTTTGTAGAAGACCCAGGGTTCCAAGGCATGATCGGCGCCCTCGCGTGCGCATTGCAGTGCCCATTGGTGATTGCCGGCCTTGACTGCACAGGCCAGCCCCAACACATAGGCGGGGAGGAACCCCTGCCCACGCGCAATGGCATCGCGCGCCGCCGCGCTGGCCGGCTCGACCGAGTCGTTCCGCAGCAAGAACTCGCCCGCCCGGACCATCGTCGCGGGAGGACGGTCACGCGCCGCGATCGCCTGGGTCACCAAGGCGACGGCACCCGCCGTATCTTTGAATTGCTTGACTCGGGTCACCAAGGCCCCCAACCAAAGCTCGTTGTCTTGGGGATAGGCCTTGTACGCTTGCTCAACGACCCGAGCATCGCCGTCCGATAAGACCATCTCCAACCGGTACAAAACGCTCCACCCGGGCTGCAGGGCCACGGCCCTACGCGTAACCGCCAAGCCCTCTCGCAGATGCCCCTGTCGAGCCAGCAACAGGGTCAGGTCGATGAGCGCCATCGCCTTTTCCCGGGAATCGCGGCCGATGCCTTCCCAAGTGGCAGGGTCCGAGGTTGCGCCGGCACCGTGCGCGCGATACCAGGCGTCCTTGAGCGCCCGGAGACGGGCCGGGAAAACAGCCGTGTGCTGCGGCATCGCCAGCCGCTCGCGTTCGTAGTCGGCTTCCGCCAGATTCCCACCACGCCACTGGAGCGCCCATTCAGCCGGCGGCAAGAGCTCACTCTGCTTCCGGGGGTACTGGACCGCCGTGAGATGCTCGACGCCCGCCAGCCGGTCGGCCTCGGTAATGCGTCCGGTCGCCATCAGGTAACGCAAACGGATACCCGCATCAGGTGGGGTTTTCATCCGGTTAAGCTTGAAGAGCGCGTCCTCATTCAGCCCGAAGTACCCCAGCATAACCGCCGTCACCTGGAGCAGTTCGTCCGACTCCGGGTAGACACGGGCCGACTCCTCCAGCAATCCCACGCCATAGGCACCCATGTCCAAAGCTACGGCGGCGTTCGCTAAATCTACGCGAACCGCCAACGGCGGGTAAGCGTCGAGGCGCATATACTCGCTCAGCGCCTCGTAGGTCGGTTCCCAGAGTCCCTGCCCGCGGTAGAGGGCTGCGTGCTGAAGGACATAGGCGCGATGGTTCGCGGGAGTCGCTTTTTCGAACTGGTTGAGTTTCGCGTGTGCCTCGTCCCACCGCCCGAGCTCGCCGAGCACCTGCGCAAATAACGGTTCCATCCGCGGCTCGAGTCGCCGTTCGCGTTCAAGTGTCTCGAGCACGGCGAGACATTCATGCAACCGACGCTGCCGATCATCGACTCCGAGGTGCATTTCAAGTTCGGTTGCCGCCGGAATGGATGACCAGAGCCGGCGCCAAGGCTCGAGGTTTCCCACGGTCCCAAGGTAAGCCCTCGTGTCAACCACGCCCAAGACGCTTTGGACCGCCAACCCGAGGTGACGCTGCCGATACGTGAACCACGTCGCGCCGAATTGGGCCGGCGCGATTGCAAGCTCGGGGTCGCCGGGGAAGGCGACCCGCAACCGCGCATAAGCCAGCCAGCCCAAGTCGGGCCGGCCGGCCTTGAATGCCGCTTCGATAATCTCCGCCAACTCGGCAGCGGTAAACGCCGCCAGATGGTCGTGCACCACGCGCTCCACGCGGGACTCCCATTCAGAATCGGGCCGTTCAGTCCAGACGGTAACCAAAGGCGTCAGGAACAACCGGTCCAAGGCCGGGCGATCCATAGCCCGCCTCAACACATCGGCCGCCCCGTCGATGTCACTCATCCGCAACCGGGCCGTCGCCGCAATCACGCCATGCAGCGGGTTGCCATACGGCAAGTTGGGATCGACCTTGGCGATCGTCTCCCACAATTCGCGCGATGCGAGATACGGGAACAGACGCCGGATTCGATCGACCAGCCCCGAACCGTAGGAAGCCTTGACCAGCCACTTGGCCACGGCTTCCGGCCGGTCCATGATCGTATTGAACTCGGCCATGACCATGGCGACCCCGGGCCACTCGCGCGTCTCGGGCGGCAGACCGTCCATGACGGCCAGCGACTCATCATAGCGCTTGAGCGCCATCAAAGACCGCGCCTCCAGCACACGGGCCGCTATGGAGCGGGACGCCGCCGGCCGGCTCCGGATATACGCCAGGGCCTCCTCGTAACGCTTGCGTTCGAAAAGAATCGTCGCGAGATCGGTATGGAGCGCGTCGCTTTGGGCATCGATGGCGATGGCCGCGCGTATGGCTTGCTCCGCGGTCGTCGAATCGACGCGCATCAACGCCTCGCCCACTCCGCGGATCATCTCGGCCCGGTGTGCCGGCCCCAGCCGCAATACCACCAGGATCGTCAGGCCCGAGGCCGCGCCAACGGCCAGCACCGAACGCCACCACAGGAACACGAGTCGCCAGAAGGTCGGCCATCGCTTGAGTTTCTCCTCCCACTCGCCAACTTCGTCATTGAGTTCGAGCAGGATCCGGCGCCGCTCGCGCCACCGGGCCCACTGGCGTGCCAAGACGGCATCCAGGTAGATCAACACGACGGCAAGTATCAGGAAGATACCCATCGTGTCGTGGAGCACCTTCTCGTTCCATTCGGCGGGCCGGTCGGCTCCAAACCAAACGATGCCCGAGATGCGCAGCACGTTCAGCAGCACCACCTGGACCATGCCGACGCCGAGCAACAGCGCCACATTCCTCCACCGGAACCTCATCAGCAAGGCCACGCCCAAGCCGCAGAAGAACACCGTGATCGCGGTCTTCATGCCGCTGCACGACTCAGGAACGCCAAAGGCGCGCACCCCCGACCGCAGCACGAGTCCGTCGCCCCAGACCCGGACGTTAAACGCCTGCAGCAGCCACTCGCTCAGCTTCACCGACACCTGCTGCATGGCCAGTTGCAGCGGCCCGAAGACCTGTGACGGCAGGGGGTGAACCCAGTAGAGGATGAACAGCCCAATGGCCAGGTCGCGTACATGACGGGGAGGCAACGCCCAAGCCAGACAGGCAAAAAGAACCAGCAGAACGCCCAACCATTCCAGCTGATGCACGGGTACTACAATACCCACGACCACGGCTAGGAGCCCCGCCAAGCCGATACCGGCCAGCGGTCCGCCGGCCAAGACAATCTCGCGCTCCCCCCGCGGCTTGGGCCTGAAGGCGAGTAGCACGGCAAACAACCCGCCCAGCGAAACGGACACCGTCCCGCCGGGACCAGCCACCATGCGCGAAGCGTTGGCGACCAGCCAGACGACAGCCAGAATCGCGGCGGACAACAAAACCGCCCGCTTGGGCAATGGCATTTTCGAATCAGAAGTCATGCTGATAGGTTAGGGTGACCCCGACGGTATCCCGGTTGAAGTCAAGAGTCGCGATGTCGCCAGCCTCGACGAGGTGTTCGACATAATAGTAAGCGGAAAGGTGGTCTGTAATCTGCTGGCTCAAGCCCAGGTTCACCGCCCAAGTGTCGTAATCGTTGGCTACGAAGATCGAACTGCTATTCAAGTCGTTCTGCTGGGCAGGACCGTTGATGCGCGCCGTGTAGGCTGCGTTGGCCATCGCCGTCAGGTGCTGCGTCAACTTGCGCGTCACGCCAAGCTGGTTAACCCAGTCATTGTAATCCGAGACCAGTGCCAGGCGCGGCTGCACATGCGAATAGGCAGTCAGGTACGACCAGGACCAGTCGTCGTTATGCCACTCAATCGCGTAACGGTACTCGTCGGTTACCTCGACGCCGGCCCCGAAGCCGCTGTCCTGCCGCCGCGTGTAACCGATCGTGTGCGTCGTCCGCTCGGTCAGCCTGGTCTGCAACGAGGCGAATCCAATTACGGATCCCGAATCCCCGGCGATTTCGCCGGCCCCGGGATTGGATAGCGAGGCCAGCGAGTAGCCGCAACCCGCCTTAAAAACGCTGTCCTCCGTCAGGTCGGCGCCCATAAACGCGAGGTAGTCCTCCTGGAACTGGTTGCCGCGGACCGTCGCGTCGAACTCGCGCCACGTCCACCCCCCACGGGCTCCCACCAGCAACACGGGCGAAAGCTGTTGCTGGTAGGTCAGCGAAGGGGTGGTCACACTGCTGCGTGTCTCCTTGAACTTCGTATCGAGCGGCCATGTGTCCGTATGCACGACCGCAGGCGACACATCCTTGTCCTTGGCCACCAACCAGTCGAGGTCGAGTCCCACCGTGTTCTGAAAATACCGATATTCGTCGCCCCGAAGAAAATCGTTTCGCCCGCGCTCATCCACGTAGCTCACCGTATAGGCCGGGCTGTCATAGACCCGTCCCTTGACGTAAGGCGTGAGGTCGAACTCACTCGACAGGTTGGCCGTGAACCCCTTATCGGCGCCGCCGGCGCGCGTGTAGGCACCGGCCGATGCATTGTTCCCGTTGAACGCGCCGTCGACAGAATCGCGCGCCGCAGTGATCGTGAAGGCGCCCATCCGGGCCGATAGCCCTTGCCCCACCATGTTGAAATCGAACTGGTTGTCTTCCGTGCGGTTGGGGTAGTAGCTGTAGGTGATGTTGAACGAGAGATCGAGGTCGATGTATTTGCTGATCAGCAGGTAGTTCTGCATGCTCAAGGAAGACACGAGCGGAAACTCCGTCCCGTCCTTCCGTATCTCTCCGTGGTCGTTCACGAATAGATACTCGGCACCGGCTCCGCTCGAGCGCATGTAGCGCACACCCGCCGACTGGGCCATGGACCACTGTGAGTAGAAGCCGCCCAGCCGGATGTTGGCGTTGTCGGGCACCACAAAATCACGGTAGCTGTCGAACCGAAGCATCTGCCCCTGCGCCGTGCCGGTCAGCAGGCCACAACAAATGAACAACCCGACGCACACGGCAGGGAGCAGGCAGGACGGTCGTCGCATCGTGTGTCTCCGCTTGTGGGATGCGCTGCGCCGAGCCCCCCCATTAGCCTTGGTCCCGGTTCGCGACGCCATGCTCGGTAGAATGGCACGGGTGTCCCCGTCGCGCAAGCAAAATGCCCGGCAATCACGGCTTCCTGACAAAGAGCTCCAGGGTCGTGTCGCCCTGCCCGAATGGCCTGACGGCCCCGGCCGGCGAATACCGTTCGGAAAGCGCGGCGCGAAGGCGCTGCTGCTCGGGCGCCGGGAGTTCCGCCACGGCCGGCGATGCCACGGCAAGTCCGTATCCGCTAATGGCCGCGACCGGTGTTGGACCGCACCGCAACAAGGCCTCCATGAGCTCCCGGTTGAGCACGTGCCGGGCGCGGGCGGTTGCCGTATCAAGACCCGGGTAATAACTGAACGGCCCGAGTTCGAGGCCGCGCGGTACGTGCTGACCGGCCTCGACGGCCAAGTACGTATCCTGCGTCAGCAACCCCTGCGCATCCCCTCCCAGGGCTCGCACGCGGGCTGCCGTTTCCCGGAGAATCTGCAACTGGGGTTTCTCCTTCAATCGCCACCAGATCCTGTCCCGGCCACTGACGAACCACGACTGATTGACGGGCGACGAGAACGCCGCGCCGATCGACACGAGGACCACCACCGGCACCACCCAGCGCTCGGCCTTCGCGGTGGTCAACAGGGCGGCAAGTCCCGCGGCCAGAGCCGCGGCCGCCAGAGGCGCGAGGATGACCTGGTAGTCCTCGTAAGGAACGGCGGCGGTGGCATGCACCAAGGTCCCCGCCGCGACACCGGCCCAGGCTGTACGCCGAAGCCAGGCGCCCGAATCCGGACCCCGGCGCTCCGCCTCATGCCGGTTGAACCACCCGGCGGCGATCGCGCCGATGACAACGCCGAACGGCACAAAATAGGCCTGGACGGCTCGTGACACAAATCCGGCCCGGTAGACGAGCCACGTTACCAGATTGTCCGCCCGTCGACCGGTGTGGTATTGCAGCACGCCGAACACAAAATTGTCCGGCGCCAGCCACAAGAAAGGCGCGGCGAGCAGGACACCCACCACCCCGGCTCCGATCCCCAGCCTCACCCAGTCGCCTGGGCGGCGGGCTCGAACGCACCACAAACCCGCAAGGAACACAGGGACCATGACCCCCGCCGAAATCCGGGTCCCCGCGGCCAGGGCCAGGGCGACTCCGGCCAGGTAAGTCGCCAGGCGGCCGATGCGGCCCCGCTCGACGGTAAGCAGCGCGACCGCTGCCACCAGGAAGCATCCGCATAGAGCGTATGTCTTTACGATTGTCGTGTAGTAGCTGTGGTAGGCATTCAGGGCCACTAGCGCAAAAGCCACCAGCGCGGCTGCGCCGCGCCGGCGGGGCGGGGCCAGACGCGAGGCGGCTGCGGCAGCCAGCAGGGCTCCCGCGAACCCCAGTCCGGCCGTGAACAGGCGCCCGCCTGCCAGACCCCACCGCGCCACCAGCGGCCACGCCAGCGCGTAGGTGAAGGAAAGCACGGGCGGCTGCGTGTGGGCAAAGTCCACATAGGGAAGCTGCCCTTCGTGTACCAAGCGGGCGGCATACAGATACCAGCCTTCGTCCTGGTTGAGATCGCCGAACACCAGGTTAAAAGCATAGAGGACGAGCGCCACCCCCACCGCGGCTCCCCACCACAGCCACAGGCCCGCGCCTGCACGCGTCTCAACGGTTGGAGGGGCTCCGTCCACGGCGGGGCTACAATCAGGAACCGGGGTGGTCGACTGGCTTGCCCGCCGCGCACAAGGGGCACCGGGCAGGCTCGTAGGTCACAGGTTCCATGCGCATTAGACTCACGACGGGGGCCTTGAAACACGCCTTGCCCCCGCTCCGGTCGACGAGGACCGCGATCGCGGTCACCCGCCCACCCAACCCCTCGACAATCTCTACCGTTTCCTGCACGCGCCCACCCCGGGTGATGACATCCTCGGCCACAACGAACGACGCCCCCTTGGCGATCGTGAAGCCGCGACGCAATACAAGGCGACCCTCCTGCTTCTCGGCAAAGATCGAGACGACATCCAAGGCCTTGGCGACTTCGTGCCCCACGAACAACCCCCCCATGGCCGGCGCGATCACGCCGTCGAGTTTCACGCCGGCACCCAGTTCCGACCTCACCTTGTCGGTGAGGGCCTGACACAGCCGGGCCGCAATGCGCGGGTGCTGCAGCACTTGGGCGCACTGGAAGAACTCTTCGCTATGCAAGCCCGACCTCAACTCGAAGTGGCCCCTGAGCAACGCCCGCGTATCGAGAAAAACCTGTAGTACGTCGCTGTCCGTCATCGCGTCTCCCTCTCGTGTCCCGGTTCGGAGTGGTTCTGACAGATGAGTCTGCGTCACCCTCGGCGCAGCGTCAAGCGCATCCGCGGGCCCGCCGCTGAGTTTCGCCCCTTGCCTAGCCCCTCTCGTGTGCTAGACTCATCGCCGATGAAGCGGGGAAGACAACCTACGCCTCACTCAGACGCTGGATGCCTATGACGAGGGGGATCAAAGTGCTGGCGACGGCGACGGTCGTCGCGATCGCAGGCCTGTTGCCGGCGGCTTTGCCGGGAGGCGAACCCGTGATTGTGAAGGTTGGCGTCCATTCCGTCGAACCCTTCGTCGCGATTCGCAGTAGCGGCACCGAGGTGGACGGCCTCTTCCCGACCATCCTCGAGAGCGTTGCGGCCCGCAAGGGGTGGCAGATCCAGTACATCCCGGATTCCCTGGGCAACAACATGGCCCGACTCGAGGGCGGCCAGATCGATCTGCTTATGCCCGTCTCGACGGCCCTGCAGAAGGACAATCGCTTCGATGTCACGCGCAAGGGCCTCGTCACTTCCTCGGGACGCGTCTACCTGCCGGCCGGCAACCACGCGCAATCATGGCGGGACCTCGCCGGCAAGACCGTGGCTGTCGTGCGCGACGATCCGTACTACGCCGGGCTGCGCGGCTTGTTGAATGAAGCCGACGTCAAGTGTGAGTTCGTCGAGATGCCCAACTACAGGGCCATCTTCGACGCCCTGTACCGACGCCGCGTGGATGCCGGCGTAGTGGACCATCTCTTCGGCGACCGGAACTGCCAGGACTATGCCGTCACGGCATCCTTCCTCACCTCGCCGCCCGTTGAGTTTTGCATCGCCTCGCCCCGCAACCGGAACGGCGCCTTGATCGAGGCCATCGATTATTGGCTGAACCTTTACCAAGCCGATCCCCGGTCGCCCTACTTCAGCGCACTCGACGAATGGACGGGATACAATGGTCGCGCGCCGTCCATCGGCCTGGTGGTCGCCATGGCCCTCGGCCTGGTTCTCCTGGCCGCCGTGGCTGGCGTTATGCTCGTGCGCCAGAACCGCCAGCAGGCCACGCGCACCACCGCCCAGGACCAGGTCACCGAGGAACTGCGCCGCCAGATCGCCGATTGCGATAAACGCGAGCACACCCTGAAGTCATGGGAAACCTGGTATCAGATGCTCTTCTTTGGCACCCGCGATGCCGTCCTGGTTTACGGGATCTCGCCCGACAAGTTGCCCGGTAAGTTCGTTGAGGCCAATGCCCAAGCCAGTGCCTGGCTGCAATATACCCGCGAGGAACTGCTGACTCTCGCGCCGCGTGACATCGAGTTCATGCCCGACCAGGGCACCGGCGCCGCGCGCAGCCCCGAACCCGCCGGCCCCGGCGGCGCCAAACCGGTGGCCCGGCTTGGCACGCAGTCCGGCGCGGAACTGGTGAAGGCCATCCTCGAAAAAGAGGTCGTGTGCTACGAGCGCGTGTTTCGAACAAAAAGCGGCCAGGAAATCCCGGTCGAGATCACGGCCGCGGCGATGACCCACGAAGGCAAGGTCGTCATCGTGTGCACCGCTCACGACATCACCACGCGCCGCGAAGCCCAACGCGCCCTGCAAATCACCGAACGCATGTTCCACGACTTCTTTGCCCGCTCGCCCATCGGCATAGCGCTCTATGACCAGCACCAAAAGCTGCGCGACGTCAACCAGTCATGCCTCGGGATGTTCGGGTTCAGCGAGCGTACGCACTTCGCCAAAGTGAACCTCTTCGACCGCGCCGAGGTCACTGACGAGGATCGGAAGACCCTCTTGAAGGGCGGCACCGTACGCAACGAAGCCGTCGTCGACTTCGAGGAGGCCCGTCAGCAGTCCCGCTTCCAGTCTGGCCGTTCCGGTAAATGCCACTTCGATATCATCATGACGAACCTCGGCCTAGACCAGTCCTTCAACCCCAAGGGCTATCTCGTCCAGGTTCAGGACATTACCGAGCGCCGCAAGGCCGAGGAAGCGCTCCGGCAGAGCGAGCAACTCCTGCGCCAGGCCCAGAAAATGGAAGCCATCGGCACGCTGGCCGGCGGTATCGCCCACGACTTCAACAATCTCCTGACCCCGATCATCGGCTACACGGAAATGGCCCTGCTCGGCGTGGCTGCCGCCGATCCCATCCGATCCCAGCTTGAGGAGGTGCTCAAAGCCAGCAACCGGGCCCGCGACCTGGTCAAACAGATCCTCACGTTCAGCCGGCAGTCGCACGAGGAACTCAAACCCATGCGCATCACCCCCATCGTCAACGAAGTGCTCAGCCTGCTCAAGGTCAGGTTGCCCCCGACCATCGAACTCCGCGCCGACCTCCAAAGCGGCCGCGACATCGTGCGCGCCGACCCGACGCAGATGCACTCCGTGCTGATGAACCTCTGCACGAACGCCCACCACGCCATGCGCGAGACGGGCGGCGTTCTGGAGGTCCGTACGCGCGAAGTCCGGATCGACAGCCGAAGCCGCGGCGCGCTCGCCCGCCTGAAGCATGGCCCATACGTCGATCTTTCCGTGCATGACACGGGCCACGGCATGGACCGCCAGACCATCGACCGCATCTTCGAGCCCTTCTTCACAACCAAGCGGAGCGGCGAAGGAACCGGCATGGGCCTGGCCGTCGTGCACGGCATCGTCATCAACATGCAGGGCACCATCACGGTCGAGAGCGAGCAGGGGAAGGGCTCGGTCTTCCATATCTACCTGCCGTTGCAGGAGCAGGCCGCCGAACAGAAGGCCGTGGAAGCCAGCCCCCTGCCCCGCGGCACCGAAAACGTGCTGGTCGTGGATGACGAGCCCGACATCATCACCATGGTGAACCAGATGCTCACCCAGCTCGGCTACCAGCCGACCCTCTGCGACCGGGCCTCCGATGCCCTCGAGGTCTTCCGTGAGGATCCGGAGCACTTCCAGCTCCTGTTGACCGACCAGATCATGCCCGGGCTCACCGGCCTCGAACTGACACGGGAGTTGCGCCGCATCCGCCCCGATCTGCCCGTCATCCTCTGCACGGGGTACAGCAAGACGGTTTCGGAGGAAGACATCGCCGACGCCGGTGTGCGGGAAATGCTGATGAAACCCATCGTGCTCCGCCAACTCGCGGAAGCAATCCGTAAATCGATCGACGAGACGCCCGCCCGCCCGCCTGCGACGCCCGCCGCCTAGCCGGACTGGAACCGGCCCGAGACCGTCAGGAGGCCGGAGGCCTCGTCGAAAACCGCCGGGAATACCCGGCCTGGGAGGAGTGGATGGACCTTATCCTGATGCGACACGGCCAGGCGCTCTCCGTGGGCGAAGGCGACATCACGCGCGATGCTGATCGCCCCCTGAGCGACGAGGGGCGGAAGGTGACGCGCGCAGTCGCCAATGCCTTGGTGGCGCTCGGCATCGAACCTGCGGTGATCCTGACCAGCCCCCTGGCCAGGGCCGCCCAGACAGCCGCCGTTGCCGCCGAACGCTGGGGCAACCCCGCAATCCACACGTGTCACGCCCTCGCCTGCGGCGGCTCAGCCGCCGCCGTCGTGGACGCGATGAGCCGCCACACCGCGCCCTGCCTCGCCGCCGTGGGCCACATGCCGGACCTCGCCGAACTGGCGTCTTACCTCATTGCCGGGACCACGAACGCGGGTCTTGTATTTCGCAAATCGGGAATCGCGCTGATCCGCTTCGAAGGGACCGCCCGGGCCGGCGCCGGCAGTCTCGAATGGCTGGCCCCTCCGCGCCTCTTGATGGGGAAGCGTTGACGAATAGGGAACGGTCGCCATGCCAGTGCCCAGTGAAATCGAGACGTGTTTCGTCGTGCGCCGCGTCGCGGTCTTCGCCCGGCTGCCTGCCGTCCTGGCCCGCCTGGCAAAGGCCGTTTCCGCACCCGTGAGACGCGATATCGAAGACGCGCTGCTCGATACCGACGACCTGCTCCTGTCGCAGGCCGATGCCGCCCTAAGGCTGCGCCTCGAACCCGGCAGGCGCGCCGAACTGACCCTGAAGTCGCTGGCCCCCTTCGGCGGGGGTCTGGCCGTTCGCGCGGAACTCAGCGAATGGCTGCGCCGAGTGCCGCGCGAACCCGCCGGTCCTTGCCCGGGCCGGCGCATCGCCGCCCGCGTTCAACGCGTCCTGCGCGACCGGCCACTCCGGGTCTGCTTCCGCCTCCGCCAGCAGCGTACCGTATATGCGGTCCGCACCCGGGATGGCGCCCACTTGCTGGTCTCGGCCGACACGGTACACCTGCCCGGCCCGAAGGCGCGCCCGATCCATGAGATCGAGATCGAACTGCGCGAGGGCGACCGGGAAGCCCTGATGGGCTTCTCTCGGGCCTTGTGCGCCGCCCTCCCCCTGATTCCGGCCGAGCGATCAAAGTATGACCTCGGCCTCCGCGCGGCCGGACTGCGCCGTCCGCAACCCGCCGGGCCTGCGTCTCCCGGCCGGAGCGCCAGTGCCGCCGAAGTGCTGGCCTTTGTGCTGCGCAAGCAATCCGCCCGCCTGTGCCGTCACGAACGCCGCGTCCGGCTGGACCTGGACCCCGAAGCCGTGCACGACTTGCGCGTGGCGTGCCGCCGTCTCCGGGCCGCCCTCCAACTCCTGGGCCCGGTGGCCGGCCCCCTGCCTGTCCGATCCATGTGCGCCCGGCTCGCCCGGGTGGCCCGGCGGTTGGGCGACGTCCGCGATCTCGACGTTCACAACAGCGCCCTCGAAACCCGGGCAACCCGCTTGCCGCCGGCTGGCCGGCGCGCGCTGCAAGCCTGCGTCGACCGACTGCGCCGGCAACGGGAACAGGCCCACATCCGGTTGCTCGCCGTCCTGGAAACGCCGCGGTTCGCGGCCTGCTGCCAGGACCTCGCGGCGCTGGCCGACCGTCTGGCGGAGCTGCCGGCGCAGGGCAAGAGCGCCGGCAGCGCCCGCCGCGCGGCGCACCCGCTGGTCCGCCGCCTGCTCCGGCGCGTTCAGCGCCTGGGCGACGCGCTCCAGGACGATACGCCCGATGCCGACCTGCATCGGCTGCGCATCCGGGTCAAAAAACTGCGCTACGTCTGTGAGTTCATGAAGGATGCCGGTGGTCCCGCCGTGGGCGACTTCGCCGCCCGGGCGGCTCGCCTGCAGGACGCGCTGGGACGGTATCAGGATCTCGTCGTCGAGGAGAGCAGGCTCGGCCGGCTGCTGGCCTCCCGGGAGGGCCGGCGCACGCCGGTGGTTCGGGCCGCCCTGGAGGCCCTGCTTGCGGACGCCGCAACGGATGGGAAGACCGCGCGCCGCGATTGCCTCACGGCGTGGCGCCGGTTCGATCGGCGTCCCGCGCGACGGAAATTGCTGGCGGCATTGAGGTAGGGCGTGGGCCTCCGGCCCCGCCGCAAAAGTGGCGCGACAGACTCGGCGCGGCGAGGACGCCGTCGCCCTACCAAAGACGACGCGTGAAGGCTCTACAACCACGCGCCCGCCCGCCGGCCCGTCAGCCGCCCGTCCTCCAGTTCGCAAATACCGTTGACCGTGACGTGCACGATTCCCGCCGCCAACTGGTGCGGCGCCGCGTACGTGGCCTGGTCTCGCACGGTCGCCGGATCGATCACCACGACATCCGCCGCCTTGCCAGGCGCCAGCCGCCCCCGGTCGGCCAGGCGGAACCAGTCGGCCGGCAGGGACGTTGTCTTGCGAATCGCCTCCGCCAGCGGCACCGTGCGTCCCTCCAGCGCGGCCCGCAGGAACCGGGGAAAGCTGCCATAGGCGCGGGGATGCGGATAGTCGCGGCTGAGCGGCCCCCAGGGGGCGCGCACGGATGCGTCGGTTCCGAGCATCACGTACGGCTGTGCCAGGATCCGCCACAGGTTATCATCATTCATTCCCTGAAAAAATGCGCTGGTCCCGAGCGCGTCCGCCTCGATCAGGTAAAGGGCGGCGTCGACCGGCTCCAGGCCGAGATCGCCGGCGACCTCAGCCAGCAGCCGGCCCTGGAACCGGCCATCCTCGGCCTTGGAGGAACCGATGGTCACGATGCCCCAGTAGTCTTCGGGCCGCGATGCCAGCACGTCCGCGCGCACCCTGGCCCGGGTGGCCGGGTCGCGCAGCCGAGCCAACTCCGCCTCGGGGCCGCCCTCGGTGGCCCAGTTCGGGAGAATCACATCCAGTTCCGTGCAGGATGACACATAGGGGTAACGATCGGCCGCGACCTCGACGCCGGCGGCCCGCGCCCGCTCGATGGTCTCCAGAGCCCGGTCGATCAAGGACCAGTTCGACCGCCCCGACGTCTTGAGATGCGAGACTTGCACGCGGACACCCGTGGCGCGGCCCACGCCAACGGTTTCCTCGAGGGACTCGATCAGCAGCCGGCCTTCGCTGCGCATGTGCGATGTGTACAGCCCGCCCCGGGCGCTCACTTCGCGCGCCAGCGTCTCGATCTCAACCGCTGTGGCATACATTCCAGGCGGATAGATCAGACCCGTGCTGAGCCCCCGGGCGCCGGCGTCGAGCGACTCGGCCAGCAGGCGCACCATGGCGGAAAGCTCCTCCGGCGTGGTGGCCCGGCCGGCGTAACCCACGACGCTGCCCCGTAAGACGTTGTGCCCCACGAACGCGACGACGTTCACGGCCGGCACGACTCTTTCCACGATGGCCCGGTATTCGGCCGTGCTCCGCCAAGAACCGGGGTAGTCGAAGGCCTGCCAGTCGGACGGCAGGCGTGCCTGCCCGAAACGCGGCGCGGCTGAGGCGCCGCAGTTGCCGACGACCTCGGTGGTGACGCCTTGGTAAAGCTTGCTCGGGGCCGACGGTTCGATCAGCAGGTAGGCGTCCGAATGCGAGTGGGCATCGATGAACCCGGGGCACACGAGCCGGCCGCTCGCATCGAGTGCGCGGCCCGCGTCAGCCCGCGACAGGTCGCCGATGTCGGAGATTCGGCTGCCCGTGATGCCAATATCCGCCCGCACGCCCGCACGGCCCGTTCCGTCGTAGACCGTTCCGCCGGTGATCTTCAAGTCAATCATGGGAGGCGCAGCGCATCAGGTGTCGGGCGGTGCAGTCGCGGGACAGGCGTTACGGTGACGTGGGCGCCTCATCGGGCGTCGACACGGCGGCGGCCGAGGGGCTCCCGGCCAGGAGTGTTGCGATGGGCAAAGCCTCAGCCGCCCGTCCACCCAGCAGATCCATAATCTCCTGCTGCACCGGATCGATCTCGGTGAGCTTGAGCTTCGGGTCGACCAGCACGAAGGTCTCGCCTGTCTTGCGGTGCTCGTAGACGACGAGCCGCTCCCCGGCGTCGCCGGCCCGCACCTCGCGTTCGACCATCACGCGCTGGCGTTCGAGCATAACGGCCAGGATGTAGATGGCGTTCTTGCGCGCGGGGTTGTTCTCCTCAAGCAACTCCCGCAGCAGCGATTCCGCCGTCTCCTTGCGCACGCGCCGCTCCGGCTCGGGCGGCGGGACCTTGAAGATCCCCTTCCATGAACTGTAGCGTTCCTTGCGCGCGGCCTCCGCGACCCAGCAGGGCTCGCAGTAGTCGTCGCGGGTATAGTCGATGCCCTCAAAAGCGAGCCGGGTGATATAGGCCTGGCCGTCCTCGAAGGCTTTCTGACAGGCGCCGCAGGCGGTGCTGCGTGCCTTGATATTCCAGTCCTGGCTCATTGTGGGTGAAGCCCCATCAGACACTCTCCATGTAGACGTCGCGATTCTCCCGGAGGTAGACCACGCCCGACACAACCGTCAACAGGCCGACCCACGCGGCCAGGTACACCGCCACGTAGGCGAAATGATGGCTGAAGATGTGCAGCCGTTCACTGCCGTCGGGCCGGCCAGCCAGCAAAACAGGCAGGACGTCGCTCTGCAGCGAAAGACCCGCCATGATTGTAACGATGGTGATCGTCTGCCAGATCATCTTGTGTTTGCCCCAGCGGCCGGCCGGCAATACGCGCCCCTTCTGCGCGGCCAGCAGGCGCAACCCCGTGATCAGGAATTCCCGGCTGATGATGATGATCACGATCCACGCCGGCACCACCTGGTGGACAATCTTGAAGGCCGGCACGGCCTGGGGAAGCGAGGCAAAGCTGATCAATGCCGCGCTGACCAGAATCTTATCGGCGAGCGGGTCCATGAGCTGGCCGAAAACCGAGATGAGCCCCCGGCGACGCGCCACGGCGCCATCCCACCAATCCGTCAGGCCGGCCAGCCCGAACGTGACGAACGCAAGGGTCTTGCCCCAAGGGATCGCCATCGTCAGGAACACGACCATGACGAACGTCAGCCAGATACGGCTCAACGTGATTTTATTCGGTAGATTCATCCCTTTCCCGCACTAAAACTGCCTCATAAGTGTGGAGGCAGGAGCGCCCCGCTGTCAATCCCCAACGCCCGACTTTCCAGGGCAAACGCATCTAATCTGGCCGCTTCTGGGATGCATTCTTTCGGGAGTTTGAGGTTTTGCGGTCTTCTTGGAGGCGAGTTCGGGCATGGTCTTGGCGAGTCAAGCGGATGATTT
>CAITUY010000049.1 GCA_903895695.1 uncultured bacterium | reverse complement strand
TCTGGTCACGGTGGCCAATGTGCTCGGCCGCGGTCGGCAGAAGGGCATCGCGGAAGTATACCGGAGTCACAAGGAGGCGGGCAGCCTCTTGCACAAGGTCAAACTGGAGATCGCCGTGAACGACGCGTTCGTGCAGCCCACGATCGACGCCATCACCAAGGGCGCCCGCACGGGGCAGGTGGGCGACGGCAAGATTTTCGTGCTGGACCTGGCAGACTGCATCCGGATCAGAACCGGGGAAACAGGAGGTACCGCTATAGGATGATGCACCCATAACGCTGAACAATCTAGTGAGCGGGGGAGGATCCGGGCAACCGGAGCCTCCCCTTTTTTCGCGCCTGTTCCCTGTCTACCGTTCCCTTATTTCAGTGGCGGGGGCTTGGGTAGACCCTTAAGGCAGTCTTCAGCCTTTTGGATCTCGGCTTCTGTCAGGTTGTAGTCCGACAGCTTGCCGTCGAAGTAAGCCTGATAGCCGCTGAGGTCCATGATGCCGTGGCCGGACCAGTTGAGGGCGATGACCTTGGCCTTGCCTTCTTCCTTGGCGCGGTTGGCTTCGCGGATGGCCATGGCAATGGCGTGCGAGGTCTCGGGCGCGGGGATGAAGCCTTCGGTCTTGGCGAACAACACCGCGGCCTTGTAGCACTCGAGCTGCGGGATCGCCTGGGCTTCGATCAGCCCTTCGCGCAGCGTGTGGCTGACCAGCGGGGCCATGCCGTGGTAGCGCAGGCCGCCGGCGTGGATCGGCTGCGGCACGAACGTGTGGCCGAGGCTGTACATGGGCAGCAGCGGCGTCATCATCGCCACGTCGCCCGAGTCGTAAGCGAACACGCCGCGGGTCATCTTCGGGCAGGCCGAGGGTTCCACCGCGATCACGCGCGGGTTCTTCTTGCCGGCGATCTTGTCGGCCAGGAACGGGAAGGCCATGCCGGCAAAGTTCGAGCCGCCGCCCGCGCAGCCGATGATCACGTCGGGGTAGATGCCTATCTTTGCAAACTGCTTCTTGGCTTCCAGCCCGATGATCGTCTGGTGCAGCAGCACGTGGTTCAGCACGCTGCCCAGGGCGTAACGGGTGTTCTTGGAGGTGACGGCGTCCTCGATGGCCTCGCTGATGGCGATGGCCAGGCTGCCGGGCGTGTTGGGGTCCTGGGCCAGGATCGCGCGGCCGGCATTGGTGGTGTTGCTCGGGCTGGCGATGCACGTGGCGCCCCACGTCTGCATCATCATCTTGCGGAACGGCTTCTGGTCGAAGCTGATGCGGACCATGTAAACCTTGCACTCGATGCCGAACATCTGGCAGGCCATGGCGAGCGAACTGCCCCACTGGCCCGCGCCGGTTTCGGTGGTGATGCGCTTGATGCCGGCGACCTTGTTGTAATAGGCCTGCGGCACGGCGGTGTTGGGCTTATGGCTGCCCGGGGCCGACACGCCCTCGTTCTTGTAGTAGATCTTCGCCGGCGTGCCGAGCGCCTGCTCGAGGCGGAGGGCGCGGCACAACGGGCTGGGGCGCCACTGCCACAGGATCTGCAGGACTTCCTCGGGGATGTCGATCCAGCGCTGGGTGCTGACTTCCTGTTCGATGAGGTTCATCGGGAAGACCGGGGCCAGCATCTCCGGGCCGATGGGCTTGCCGTCCGGGCCGACGGGCGGCGGCATGGGGTGCGGCAGGTCGGCGGCGATGTTGTACCACTGCCGCGGCATTTCGTCTTCGTTCAGGAATACCTTGATTTGCTCCATGGCTGTCTCCCCTTCGAGGTTTGAAAACCCGTCTATTATGGCCGTCGTGTTTCTACAGACAAGAGCAAAGTGAGGTGATCCATAAGGCGCGGACGAAGAGGCGCGGCAGGGATGCCGTCGCCCTACCAAAGGCGAGGAAGCGAAGTGACTTCACATCAACTCCGTGTGCAGATCCATCAGGTTGTAGCGGGGGTCGGAACGCAGATACTCGCTGATCTCGGACACGCGGTGCTGGACGGTTTCACTTTCGGCGGCCACGGTCACGAACGCGAGTTCGGCGTACTTCCACATGTCCTGCCGGCCAACCTCGGCGACGCTGACGTTCATCTTGCCGACAGCCCGGTCCTTGAGGCTGCGCAACACCGACCGCTTATCCTTGAGCGAGTTGGCGTGCGGAATGGAAATCGTGCAGGTGACGACACCGATGATCATGGGGTTGAGTATAAACGCTCAACTCCCAACGCTCAACACTCAACGCTCAAGTGTTGGATTGCTGTGACTTGGGAGTTGAGCGTTGAACGTTGGATGTTGAGCGTTCTTGTGTTCCGTCCGGCTACCGCCCGCCGCCTGCCGCCTCAATGAACGCCTTGGTGGCGTGATAGTCGTTGCGCCAGGTGGTGTACATGACGCCGTCCACGCCCTCGCCGGCCTTGAGCCAGGCGGCGATGGCGGCGGGATCGCCGTCGTAATAGCCGGCCAGCACCTGGCGATGGCCGAGCCCTGCAAAGTGTTCCATCGAGGCCCGGCGCGTCTGGGGCCCCATGTTCCAGTTCAGGATGCCGACCTCGGCCGGCAACCCCTTCCATGACTCGTACCACGGGCCATCGCCCTTCACGAGATAGTAGCGGCCCGTCTTTTTTGCATTGTGATTGGGGTCGAACATATCCGACCAGACCCAGATGGGCTTGCCCGGGTCGGCCTTGTGGAGGATCTCCGTGCAGCGGCGCACGTTGTCGGCGAGGATCTCGCCGCACGTCAGGTGGCGGTCGGCGCACGATTTGTCCCAGCCCTGGATGCGGATTTCGTCATGACTCATCATGTAGGCATCGGGCGCCAGCGCGTCGCGCACATGCTCGACCTCCCACGCGAGAATCTCGTACACCTTGGGTTCGCTCAGGCAGCACGGCACCTGGCCGTCATAGATGATGGCCGTGTGATAATAGTCGGCCAGCACGCGCTGGCCTTCCTTCAGCCGGCTCCCCGCGGGCACGGTCACGACCGGCGGCTCGTGCCACGCCGTGTACTCGCCGACCCACGGGTCGTTGCCCAGCTTGGGATCGCTCACCGCGCCGAAATCACGGCCTTCCGCGTAGGTCGTCGCCCCGTCCTCACTCGTGATGGCAAGCGGCGTGCCGGGCCGGCGCAGCACGTTGACGAAGCCGGCTGGTTCGAGCCGGACGTCATCCCACCAGATCGTGCCGTGGCGGCCGTCCCAGGTGCCGAGATAGAGATTCACGCGGGTGTTGTCGAGGCTGTTGAATGCGATATCGAAGCGCTTCCACTCCTGCGTCGGCGCGAGCGGCGGCAAGTGGTAGTTGAGCGATACGCCGTCGCCGCCGATGACGGCCACACGCGTGTCGTCGCCATCCCAGCCCTGCGTGCGGATCCAGGCTGACACGTGATAGCAGTGGAATGGCTTGACCGTCAGGGCCTGGCAGGCGCGCGCGTGCTTGCTGGTGGGCTCGTGGGTCAGCACGTCCTGCATGCGGAGCGAGGCGCGTCCCTCGTGTTTGACGTCCGTGTCGATGAAGGTCATGCGGCCCGGGTCGTCGACAAAACTCCAGCCCTCGGGTTTGTTGTCGCGCGACTGCTCGAACCCTCCGTTCCGCAGGGCCGGGCCGTCGTCGTCCGGCACCAGGCGGCCGTTGCGGACGACGAACGGCGCCCGCACCACGGGCAGGCCCTCGGCCAGGTTGGGGTCGCGGCTGAGCAATCCGTTCGAATAGCCGATCGGCATGACGGCCGCAACGACCTCCAGTTTCAGGCGGCGCGTGGCTTCCCGGAAGCGGCGGACGTTCGCCGCGTAGCGGGCGGGTAGATCGTCCCAGCGCATGAACTTGTAATCGGTGACGACCACGCCGTTGTAGCCCTCGGCGGCAAAACGCTCCAGGTCGGCGATCTTTGCGGCCACCTGTTCATCGACCAGAAAATTGGCCGGCTGGTAGACCCAGCGCTTGAGCAGAGGCGCCGCGGGGGCAGCGGAAACGGAGGCGATCAGGCAGGCGAGAGCGAGGTGAAGACGGCGCCGACAGAGCGGCGCCCTCCATTGGGCGATGATGGAGGGGCACGCTCCGTCGTGCCCTCGCGGGCGTTGCGCGCCCGGGTCAGACTTCGCGTGCGTCCTCATCACAGTTCCACGTGTGTCCTGCCGATGGCACAGGCGATACGCCGGGCCTCGCCGCGCCTTGTCAATTCCAGCGTAAACGAGCGGTCCGTGTCCACGTCGATGGCCGTTCCAGCTGCCGAGTGTGTCTGCATCACGTTGACCGTGGCCGGGCCGAGGGGGAAACGCCGGACTCCCGACGTCTGGTCGGCCGGCGGGTTCCACCGCAAGGTATTGGCGAGCGCATCGGCTTCGAGCCCGAGCAGTTCCTCCAGCAGGAGGGCGATCGGCCCCAGCGCCGACCAGCAGTAGTTGCGGCCCGACCAGTTACCGCGTGTGGACGCTTCCGAACAGTAATTCTCCCAGATATAGCCCGTCTCGTTGAACACCTCGAGCATGCACTGCACGTGTCGCGCGGTGGCTTCGACCGCCAGGTCGTGCCGGCCGGCGCGCTCAAACCCGCGGATGGCGGCGTAGTTGGTCGGCGCCCACGTCGAGCCCAGCCAGTAGTTGCCCTCGGGCTTGAAGTGCGGCGAATCCGCGGCCAGGCTGGGAATCGGGTGATGACGCCAGAAGCTCTTCGGGTCCTTGAGGTGGCCGGCCAGGGCCTCCACGCGGTCCGGTGGCACGATGCCCGCCCAGAGCGGCCAGAAGGCGGTGACAACTTTGTTGGGATTGTGGCCGCCGCCCGGCAGCGACGTGGAATAGATCCGCATCGACTCGCTCCACAGTTTCTTATTCAGCGCGCGGCCGATGGCGGCGTGTTCCCGGCGGAACACCTTGGCGTCCTCCGTCAACCCGAGCACCGTCGCGATGCTGGCCAGGACATCGGCCTCGTGCGCCATTTGTGCCGTAAGATCGGGGTACCCGTCGCCCATCGAAGGCGAGTTGTCGAGTCCGTTGGCCAACCCCGTGGTCCAGTACGTGCCATCCGGGAGCCGGCGGTTGTACTGCAGCCACGCGTGGTTGGCCTTGAGTGCCGGGTAGACCTGCCGCAGGCGAAGCACGTTGCCCGTCAACCGGGCCATCTGCCACTCGGCGATCGTCATGATCGGCGGGTTCGGGCTGAAATCGGGTTCGTACAACGCGGGCGACCCGTCGCGTACGTCGTGCTCGCGATGGATGTAGCCGCCGTCAAACTGTCGCGTGTAAAGCAGGTTGATGGTCGTGTAGGGGCTCATGGCGCGCCAGGCATAGGCCGTGGCCATGGCCGTGAACGACGTGTCCCAGACAAACTGGTGGTGCACGAATCCGGCGCCTGTGGAAATGTAGTCGTTGGACAGCCCGCTGCAGGGATCGGGATGCTTCACGATGGCGAGCAGCATGTCCCACGTGGCGTAGTAGAGTTTCTCGAACGGCTGCCAGGCCGGAGGCAGCACCGGCTCGGGAACGCCGGCCCGCAATTGCTCGGCGGCGGGCCACGCGACCTGCCTGAATTCGCGCTGCGGCGCCAGTTTGCCGAGGCTTTCGAATGCGGGCAGGGGGAGGGCGACGGCACCGGCCGGGCCTTCAACCGTGAGCGTCAGCGTGCGCGCGATCTCGATGGAGGGTTCGACGCGCGCGTCAAGACCGAGGTCGCGGACGGGAGCCGGCTCGTCGTTCGGCTCGGCCACCGGGACGAAGAAGCGGCGCAGGCCGGCGGCCCGCTCCGTCTCATTCGTTCGTTCTTCGCCGTCCCGCGGCAGGACGGATGAGCTCAGTACGAGCGCCGGGAGTTGTTCCTCGTCGGTCGAACGGAGCCAGGTCGACGGCGCGTCCTGGCAGGCCCGCACGGGCCGGGCAAGGATGTGCTGCCACGTGATGCCGTTGCGGACGAACTGGGCAGCCAGGAAGCGGAGGGACACGGCTGGCGCGGTCGCCTTCGGGTGCAGCGTGGCCGTCAGCCCCAGCTCGTCCGGATGCCGGCGCGCGGCCTCGGCCATGACGTGGTCGCGATTGCGCGACGGGCAATCGCGGTCGATATGTTCGGGGTGGCGGGGGCGCAGGCCCACCTCCACGCGCATTTCCAGCGGGCCGGCCTGGCAGGGGAACACCACGGCCAGCCGCAACTCGCGTTCGTAGGAGCGCCAGAACAGGGGCTCGTCGAGCACCAGCACGCCGGCGAGCCAGACGCGCAGGGGCCGCGGCGAGACAAGGTCGAGCGTGAGCGTTCCGGCACTCTTGGGTTCCAGCCGGCCCGCGTAGAAGCGACCGTCAGGCTCAAAGACGAGTTTGCCGGCCTTGCCCGGGGCCGGCTGGGCCAGCCCGGGATCCTGCAGTGTCAGGCCGGCGCGGCTCCAGAAGGTGACGGGAACGGGTAGCGTCGAGGGTGATGTCATGCGAAGGCTCCTGTGGGCTGGATTGGCGGGGAGGCTAACCTGCGAAGGCAGGCGGGACAATGAGAAAAAACGCGGCCAAACCTAGGGTTGCGAATGCCGGGCGGCCCTAATATCATGCGGCCGCTGATGGAACACGCACTAGTCAAAACCAACGTCGCGGCCGAGTATCCCGACTACCTCAGGGATGAGTCGCGGAAATCGGGCGTTGCGGAGTCGATTTCATTCCCGACGACCGAGGCGGACGTCGTTTCGATCGTGGCCGAGGCTCGTGGGGATGGCGTTGCGGTGACGACCCAGGGCGCGCGCACGGGAATCACGGGCGGGGCCGTTCCGGACGGCGGCCACATCCTGAACCTCAGCCGCATGAACCGCGTGCTCGGGATACGGCATGAGGCGGCGGACGATTCGTTCCGGGTCTCCGTCCAGCCGGGCATTCTGCTATCGGACCTGCGCGGGCTGTTGCGGCGCAAGGAGTTCGACACGGCGGGCTGGTCGAAGGACTCCCTGGCGGCGCTGGCGCAGTTCCAACACGCGGGTTCGTTCTTCCTGGCGCCGGATCCCACCGAAACCTCGGCCTCGATCGGCGGCATGGCGGCCTGCAACGCCTCGGGCGCCTGTTCGTTTCGTTATGGCCCCATGCGACGGTACGTGACGGCGGTCCGCGTGGCCTTGGTCGATGGCTCACTGCTCGCCCTGCGGCGCGGCCGCGAACGGGCCGCGGGCCGGTCGTTCCGGTTCACGACGGAAGACGGCCGCGGGCTCGAGGGACGTCTGCCGTCCTATCGTCTGCCGGACGTCAAGAATGCCTCGGGGTTGTATGCGGCGGACGACATGGACCTGGTCGACCTGTTCGTCGGCGCCGAGGGTACGCTGGGTGTTTTCACAAGCATCGAACTGGCCTTGCTGCCGGAGCCGGCTTGCCGGTGGGGCGTCACGGCGTTCTTCCCATCCGAGGCGACGGCCGTGGCCTTCGTTAAAGCCTTGCGCGGACAAGCCCCGGCGGTCCAGCCGGCGGCGATCGAGTTTTTTGACGCGCGGGCGCTCGGGCTGCTGCGCCTGCAGAAGGCCTCGAACGCGGCGTTCGCTGGGATTCCCGGCATGCCCGAGTCGTGGCACACGGCCGTCTACGTCGAATACCATGGCGCGGAGGATCCCGTCGCCGAGGCCGTGGCGGCGATGTCGGGCCTGATGCTCGCGGCGGGCGGCAGCGAGGACGCCACGTGGATTGCGACGAACGCCGCCGAGCTCGAACGGCTCAAGTTCTTCCGGCACGCCGTGCCCGAGGCGGTCAACCTGCTGATCGACGAGCGCCGCCGGCAAGAGCCGGGCCTGACCAAGCTTGGCACCGATATGGCGGTGCCCGACAGGTGCCTGGACGAGGCGCTGCGGATGTACCACGCGGGACTCGACGAGACCGGGTTGGATCACGTCATGTTCGGGCACATCGGCAATAATCACTTGCATGTCAACATTCTGCCGCACACGCTCCACGATTACGCGGTGGGCAAGGATCTTTATCTGCGTTGGGCCCGCCGCACCATCGCCCTGGGCGGCACGGTGTCGGCCGAGCATGGCATCGGCAAGTTCAAGGTGGCCTTGCTGCGTGAGATGTACGGGGACGCGGGCATCCACGAGATGCGCGACGTCAAGCGGGTCTTCGACCCGGCGGGGCTGCTGAATCGGGGGAATTTGTTCTGATGAAGACCTTTGTCTTGACTGGCATCCGCGCGATGGAGATGCGCGAGGTCCCGACGCCGACCATCCAAAAAGATACGGACGTGCTGTTGCGCTTGAAGGCGGTGGGTGTCTGCGGGTCGGACGTGCACTACTACAAGACGGGCCGCATCGGCAGTCAGGTCGTGCAGTATCCGTTCGCCGTCGGTCACGAGTGCGCGGCGGTCGTCGAGGCGGTGGGCGCGGGCGTGACGCGGGTCAGGCCGGGCGACCGCGTGGCGATCGAGCCGGCCATTTCGTGCGGGGCGTGCGACCAGTGCGTCGCGGGACGGCCCCACACTTGCCGGAAGCTGCTCTTTCTCGGGTGCCCGGGGCAGATCCCGGGGTGCCTGTCGGAGTTCATGGTCATGCCGCAGGCCTGTTGCTTCCCGATCCCGGCCGCGCTGACCCTTGAACGGGCGGTGCTTACCGAACCGCTGTCGATCGGTGTCTACGCGGTGAAGCTCTCCGGCCTGACGGGCGGCGCGCGCATCGGCATCCTGGGGCTGGGGCCGATCGGTCTCAGCGTGTTGCTGCCTGCCAAAGCCCACGGCGTGGCGGCTATTTACGCTACGGATAAACTCGATTACCGCCTGGAGGCGGCTCGCAAGGCCGGCGCCACCTGGGCGGTGAACCCCGATCGCGAGGATGCGGTCAAGGCCATCGCGGACCGCGAGCCGCTGCTGCTCGACTTCGTGTTCGAGTGTTGCGGCGAGCAGGCCGCGCTCGACCAGGCCGTGGATTTGCTGAAGCCGGGCGGCAAGCTCATGCTTATCGGCATCCCGACCGTGGATCGCCTGGCCTTCACGATCGACCAGGCGCGCCGCAAGGAGCTTTGCATCCAGAACGTGCGGCGGCAGAATCACTGTGTTCAGCCCGCGCTCGACCTGTTGACATCGGGCCGCATCGGGGCGGATTTCATGATCACCCACCGGTTCCCGTTTGACCGCACCCAGGAGGCGTTCGACCTGGTGGAACGCTACGGCGACGGGGTGATCAAGGCGTTGATTGAAATGGGCTGAGGAACAGGGCATGACGACAGTGGCCGGTAGAATCCTGGTGGTGGAAGACGATGGCCCGCTGCGCAAATCGCTGGCGGCCATGCTCGGCCGCCGCGGCTTCGAGGTGGGCGAGGCGGCGTCCGGCGAGGAGGCCCTCGGCTGCATCCGTGAGCGCGCGCCCGACGCCGTGCTGCTCGATCTTGTGATGCCCGGCATGAGCGGCTACGAGGTATGCGTGAAGCTCAAGACGCAGCCGGCCACGGCCACGATTCCGGTGCTCATCCTCTCCTCGCTTTCCGAGCGCGAGGACCGCCTGCGCGGGATGGATGCGGGCGCTGACGATTATCTCGTCAAGCCGGTCGACGCGGAGGAAGTCGTGCTGCGGGTCCGCAACGCGATCCGGATGCGGGTGTTGTTGCGCCAGTCCCAGGACAATGCCAAGGTCATCAAGGAACTCGAGTCAGTTCGCGACGAGCTCACGCAACTGATCGTGCGCGACATGAAGACGCCGCTGGCCGGCCTGGCGGGCCTGCTTGAGCTGGCCGATCGGGCGGCTGTGAAGCATCTCGACGGCGAGGCCTCCTATTACCTTAACGAAGCGCTGGGGGCCACGGAGACGCTGGAGGAACTCGTCGATTCGTTGCTCGACGTCCGGCGTATGATGGCCGGCGAATTGACCGTGGCGCTGCACCCGTGCGACGTGCATCAACTCGCCGGGGTGTGCGCGGAACTCTTGAAGGACGCCGTATCCGCGGCGGGGCTCACGGTCGCGGTAACGGGCCAGCCCACGCGGGCCGTGTGCGACGAGGGCTTGCTTCGGCGCGTGATCCAACACCTGGTGCGGTACGCGGTCCGGCGCAGCGCGCGCGGGCAAGCCGTTGCCGTTGACGTGCAGTCGGTTGATGGCTGCGTGGTCGTGACCGTCACGGATCATGGCCGCGTCCTGAGCGGGGCCGAGCTGGACCTCGTACGGCAGTGGTACCGCGGCGAGCAGCCCGGCAGCGACGAGCCCGCCTCGGGCCGGCTGGGATTCACCTTCTGCAGACTTGTGGTCCAAGCCCACGGGGGGGAGATCGACTTGACCTCCGACGTCCAGGGGACCACTTCCACGGTGCGGTTTCCGCAGGGCGATGCCGGGGTGGCGGTCATCGCGGCGGCGCCCGCGCCGACCAAGGCCGACCTCCGGACGCGGCGCTACATCGCAGGCCGGCGGACCGGCGTTGCCCATCCCGTGCTGGCGTCGGCGTCGCTCTCCTCGCTTGGCACCCGGGCCCGGTTTGCCGTGGCCATCGCGCTCATGTCCGTGCTGCCGCTGCTGGCGTTCATGTTCCTGTTGATCAACGGGGTGCGCCGCGACAGCGTGAGTTTCGAAACGCTCTACCTGGTGACGCCGGCCGTGGTCGTGTTGGTCGTGCTGGGGATCGTGCTGCTGGTCCGGCACAGCCTGCAGGTGGAGCGATTGCGGCGCTACCTGGAGGTCATGGCGCACGGCGGCGTGCCGCGCCTGACCTTCGGCGACGGGGGCGAGGATTTTGCCGCCATCGAACGGTGTCTCGGGGCGGTTATCCGGCAGACCGACGACCGTATTCGCGTCATCGAAGCTCAGTCGCAGGCCCTGCTCGCGGCCGAGCAGCAGCGCGTCATGATCGAAACGCTCGGCGCGGCGTGCCATCACCTGGGCCAGCCGGCGACGGTCATCCGCGTCTACCTCGAGATGATGCAGAAGAAGGAGCCGGCTCCCGAGATGCAGCGCATGATCGCGGAATGCCGCGATGCGGCCGAGTCGGTGAGCGATATTCTCCACCGGCTGCAGGGCGTGGCAACCTACCAGACCGAGCCCTACCTGGCGTCGCGCCCCGCCGATGCCGGGGGGCAGATCCTGAAGATCTAGCCATGGACAATATCGCGCCACAGTCTGGAGTGTCAAGGGACGGGAACGCGGGACCTGAAGGGTCCGTGCGCGGCCGGGCTTGGGCGGTGGTGGCGGTAGATGCGGTTTTGCTCGCCAGCCTCCTTGCCGGGTGCATTCTGTGGTGGGTGGTCAAGGAGGTGTGGACGTTCGAGGGGCGGACGCATGTGCTGGTGTGGCGCGACTGGATGGTGGCGGTGCCGGTGGGTTTGGGCCTGCTGCACGGCCTGATAGCGTCCGGCATGCCGGCTGGGATCCGGGCGCGCCTGGGCCTCTTCCGTTCCAAAATTGTGCAGCGGTTCGTGTTAGTCTATTTGGCGCTGGCCGTTCTCGTGCCGCTCATGGAGACCCTGCTGCACCGGATGAAGATCGATGTTCGCGTGGCGCCCCTGCTGCTGGCAACCCGCGAGAATGGCATCGTGCGCTACCACGAGGACTTGATTCGGGACCCGGAACTACTGTGGCGATTCCAGCCGGGGTCGCATGTCTATGGAGCCGACATCAATTCGCTCGGGTTCCGTGAGCGCGAGTTCCAGCGCCTCAAGGCGCCCGGGGTGAAACGCGTGATCTGCCTGGGCGATTCGGTGACAGCCCAGGGCAGGCCCTGCTACGCCTGCTATCTCAATGAACTGCTGACGAATGCGCCCCCGGACGGTGGGCGGTGGGAAGCCTTTGGCCTCGGCGTCTATGGGTACTCGTCGCAGCAGGGACTGCGGCAGTTCGAGACGCTGGGCCGCTCGCTTCAGCCGGACGTCGTCACGGTGAGCTTCGGGCGGAATGATCACAACCTGGCCCAGGCGACCGACCGGATCCGCATGGCGTGCCGCCTGCCGACCTTCGCCAAGTTCCTGTACGAACTGCTCGGCCAGCGTCGCGTCGGGCGCTTGATCCTGCACGTCGTCGACAACCGGCATCGCTGGACGGAGACCGGTGCGCCGGGCGGCGTGCGCGTGCCGCCGGATGAATTCCACGACAACATGCAGACCTTTGTGGCCGAGATCCGCGCGGCGGGCGCGATCCCGATCCTGATCACGGCGCCCCGCCGCAAGATGCCGGATACCTACGTCAAGGAAGGTTATGCCCGTTCAACGCTCGATTTCGAGCAACAGCACGATGAATACGCCCAGATTGTCCGCGACGTGGCCCGGGAGACCGGCGCGACACTGGTCGATATGAACACCCTCATGGCCGGGCCCGAGTGCGACAAGTTCTTCGCGTCGGACGCCGTGCATTTCGACTTTTACGAATCCGAGGGGCAGACGCCCGTCGGCGGGCGCAATCAGCCCGGACTGCGGCGGTTCGCCGCCGAGCTCTACAACGGGATTCGAAGCGCGGTCACGAATGATCGCATTCAGGCCGTGGTAGAGCCGCGCCTTTGACTCCAGCGAAACCGGCGTGACACGCCGCCAACCCGTGGCATAATGCCCCCCCATGCAGACGCAGCAGTCCCCCGAACTCAGCCTGGATTCGTTCGATCCGGCCATCCGCCGGAACGCCGTGGCGGCGCTTGTCGCCTCGACGCCGTGTCCGGAACCCGGCCCGAACGTCAACATGCATTTCCATTCCTTCTTTTCCTACAACGCGAAGGGGTGGTCGCCCAGCCGCATCGCGTGGGAAGCGCGCCATGGAGGGCTCTACGCCGCCGGACTGTGCGATTTTGACGTGCTCGACGGGTTGGAGGAGTTCCTGGACGCGGGATTGGCGCTCGGGCTGCGCGCGACGGTCAACCTCGAGACGCGTGCCTACCTGCGCGAGTTTGCGGCGGTTGAGATCAATTCGCCCGGCGAGCCGGGCGTCACCTACATCATGGGCGGCGGATTCACGCGCGTGTCGGCGCCCGGAACGGCCCCGGCCGCGCTGCTGGGGCGACTGCGCGAGCAGGCCGCGGCGCGCAACCGCGCGCTTGTGGCTCGCGTCAACCCGCACGTCGGCACGGCGGCCGTCGATTACGAGCGCGACGTGGTGCCGCTGTCGCCGGGGCTCTGCCCCACCGAACGGCACATCGTGCGCGCCTACGCCGCCAAGTCCCGGGCCGCGTGCGGGACCGAAGCCGCACTCGCGGCGTTCTGGGCCGCCTTGTTCGGCAAACCCGTCGATGAGGTCCGCGCCCTGCTCGCGAACACGTCCGCGTTCGAGGAACGCATCCGGGCCCGGCTGGTCAAGCAGGGCGGGTTTGGCTACGAGCCGCCCACGGACAAAACGTTCCCGCTGGTTGATGATTTCGTGGCGTGGGTGCTGGCGTGCGAGGCGCTTCCCATGGTCACCTGGCTCGACGGCACCAGCAAGGGCGAGGCCGACGCCGCGGCCATGATCGCCTGCCTCCAAGCCAAAGGCGCGGCGGCGGCCAATATCGTCCCCGATCGCAACTGGAACTACAAGGATCCCGCGGTTCGCGCGCTCAAGACGGCGAAACTCAAGGAATTCGTCGAGGCGTGCGACCGTGTCGACCTGCCGATCAATATTGGCACGGAGATGAACCGCGACGGTTTGCCGTTTGCCGACGACCTGGCAGGCGAAGCCTTGGCGCCCTACCGCGAGACGTTCACGCGGGGCGCCCAGGTGATGGTCGGGCATTCGATCCTGGGCCGTTACGCAGGGTTCTCCTATGTCGGCGCCGCGGCCCGGTCCGAGTTCGGGCGTGACACGAAAGCGAAGAACCGGTTTTTCGCCGCCGTCGGGGCCCTGCCGCCGTTGACGCGCGACCGGGCGAAGCAGTTCGTCCAGGCCGGGTCGGCTAGGACGTTGGACACAATCCGGCGGGCGGTGAAGATGGGCGCGTGGTAGGGGAGGAGAGAAGGTTTCAGGTTTCGGTGTTCAGGCGTAACACCACAATACCGTGGCAGTCACGGCGCGGCGAGGACGCCGCTGCCCTACCTGAGTCCAAGGGAGTGCGAAGCACGGGTAGGGCGAGGGCCTTCCGCCTTCGCTAAAGCTACGGCGGACATGCCGGCCCCGCCGAGACTGAGAACGGAACATGACAGGGACAGAGACCCTGAACACTGAAACCTGAACACTGGTTTTCTAAAAGGAGCGGAGCGACTTATGCGGCTTGAGAACAAACGGGCGGTGGTGACGGGGGCGGCGCAGGGGTTGGGCCTGGCGATCGTGGAACGATTGCTCATCGAAGGCTGCCGCGTGGTGATGTCGGACCTGCAGGAGGCGACTCTCCAGGCCGGCGTGCAGCAATTCGCGGCCAAATTTGGCAAGGACCGGTTGTGCGGCGTGCGGACCGACGTTTCCAGCGAAGCGGATGTCGAGAAGCTCATGGCCGAAGGAGTCGCCTTCCTGGGCGGCATCGACATCGTCGTGGCCAACGCCGGCATCCTGGTATCCGGTTCCATCACGGAGTTCGACGTGGCCAAATGGCGTAAAGTGATCGACGTCAACCTGGTCGGGCAAATGATCTGCATGAAGCACGGGTTGCGGGCCATCGAGAAGACGGGCGGCGGGGCGTTCGTGCAGATCAACTCCAAGTCGGGCAAGAAGGGATCCTTCAAGAATTCGGCCTATGCCGCGTCGAAGTTCGGCGCCATCGGGCTGGTCCAGAGCGCGGCCCTGGAGATGGCCGAGCGCGGCGTACGCGTCAATGCGGTCTGCCCCGGCAACCTCCTCGATTCGCCGCTCTGGCGCGACAGCCTGTTCAAGCAGTATGCGGCCAACCAGGGCATCACCGAGGCGGAAGTGCGCAAGAAGTATATCGACCAGGTCCCGATGAAGCGGGCATGCCAGTACGAGGACGTGTGCAACGTCGTCGTATTTCTGGCCTCGGAGCAGGCGTCGTACATGACCGGCCAGGCGATCAACGTCACCGGCGGGCAGGAAATGCGGTAGAGAAGAGGGAAGGTTTCAGTGTTCAGGTTTCAGGGTTTGCAGTTCTTGGCTTTTGGTTAGAGCTCCAACTTCTCGCGTTGGCGGTGTTGGATTTCTGAACACTGAAACCTGAACACTGAAACCTCGATTTCATTCAGCGAAAGGATAAGCAACATGCCAAGCAACAGCAAGAAACAGCCATCGGTCCGCGCCGAATTGTGCCGGTATGGCGCCAAAATCGCCCAAGCCCACCTGGTGGCCGGGGCCGGCGGCAACATCAGCGCCCGCGAAGGCGACTTGGTGTGGATGAAGCCGAGCGGGTTCGCCATGGACGAACTTGAGCCCGGCGATTTCTGCGGCCTGGAGCTGGCCACGGGGCGGCAGGTCAAGGGCGACAGAAGGCCGACTTCCGAATCCAGCATGCACCTGGCGATCTACCGGGCGCGGCCCGAACTCACGGCGATCTTCCACACGCATTCGCCCTGGGCTTCCGGCGTGATCAGTTCCGGCGTGGAACTCAAGCCGATGTTCGCCGAGTTCATTTGCGACCTCGGCCGTGTGGGGACCATTCCCTACGTCACGCCCACGACCCAGGATCTGGCGGATGCGGCGGGCGAGATGGCGCGATCGAGCGACACCATCTTCATGGTCAACCATGGCGTGCTGGGGCTGGGCACGACCATGAAACAGGCCTACTACCGGTGCGTGGTGGTCGAGGATGCCGCGATCTCGATGGTCGCCGCGGCCGTGGTCGGGCGCCCGCGCTTCCTCAATCGCAAGGAAATCCGCGAGCTCATGGCGCTCGACGCCCCGAAGCACCGGATTCGCATGATGGAAGGGAAGTAGCCCGATGAAAACGGTTCGTGTCTTCGCAGTGGACCTGGGCGCCTCGGGCGGCAAGTGTTTTGCGGGCGTGTTCGACCAGGGGCGATTTACGCTCCGGGAAACGCACCGGTTCGCCCACGAAGCGACGTCGTTCTTCATCCCGGATGCCCGGGGCCGGCTGAGCGAACGCACGTACTGGGACGACGGGCTTCTGTTTCAAAATATCCTCAAGGGCTTGCGCGAGTATCGCCGCACCGTCGACGGCACGCTCGACTCGATCGGCATCGACACGTGGGGCGCGGACGGCCAGTTCATGACGGCCGACGGCGACCCGATCGGCAAGATGTACGCCTATCGCGACCACCGCCTCGACACGATGATCCGCAAGGTCAAGGCGCGGGTGCCGGCCCGGACCATGTACGGCGTCACGGGCATCCACTTCCAGCCGTTCAACGTCAGCAACCAGTTGCACTGGTTCATGCTCAACCGCAAGGCCCTGCTCAAGCCGGGGAGTTTCTACCTGCCCGTGCCGGCGTTGTTCTATTACTACCTGGGCGGCACGCGCGCCGTCGACTCCACGTGGGCCAGCGTGACCCAGCTCATGGATGCCCGGACGCGGCAGTGGAGCAAGCCCGTGCTCGCGCGGCTCGGGATACCGGCGCGCGTCATGCCGGAGATCGTGGACCCGGGCACCGTCATGGGGCAACTGCACGCGGAACTGGCGACGCTGACCGGGCTCAACCGGGCCAGCCTGATGGCGGTCGGCGGACACGACACCGCCAGCGCCTATGCCGCCGCCCCGGTCGGGAACCCCGACGACGCCCTGATCATCAGTTCGGGGACGTGGTCGCTGGTCGGCAAACTGGTGCCCGAACCCGTCACCAGCCCGGAGGCGATGAAGGCCAACCTGAGCAACGAGGGCGGCATCGGCAATGTTCGCCTGCTGAAAAATGTCATGGGCACGTGGCTCGTACAGGAACTCCGCCGGGCGTGGCAGCACGACGATGGCTGCGAACTCGCCTGGGCTGAACTGGATCGCTGGACCAGTGCGGCGCCGTCCTTCTCGGCATTCGTCGATCCCGATGATGCGTCGTTCTACAACCCCGCCAACATGCAGACGGCCATGACGGACTTCTGCCGCAGGACGCGGCAGAAGGTGCCGGCCGACCGCGGCACGTTTCTGCGCGTGGTCTACGAAAGCCTCGCGCTCAAGTACCGCATGGTCAACGAGCAGATCGCAGCCGTCAGCGGCAAGCCGACCAAGGTCGTGCATATCGTGGGCGGCGGGTGCCGGAATGTGATGTTGAACCAATTCACGGCCGATGCGGTCGGGTTGCCGGTGGTGGCGGGCCCGGAGGAGGCCACCGCCGTCGGCAACTGCATGGTGCAGGCGCTGGGCCTGGGGCTGATCCGCTCCCTGCCCGAGGCGTTGCCGCTGATCCGGCAGGCGTTCCCGATTCACGACTACGCGCCGCAAGACCCGGCGCGTTGGGACCGGGCGTACGAAACGTTCAAGACGCTGGTGAAGTGAAGGGGGTTCACAAGGCGTCGCCGGTCGTTCGGCAGGGATTTGCGGGAGAGCTAACATCTGAACCCAACCCTTCCAATCGAAACGGAAACACATCTTTGCGTGCCTCTTCTGTAGCCGCGCACGCTGGGCGCGGTGTGCCAGGGAAGGACGCGGTCAACGCCCGCGTCTACAGGAGCGACGCCCTCGCCCTCGCGGCGGTCATCCTGGGTTGGGCCTGGGCGTCATTCGCCGCTGGACCTGAGCCCAACTCCCTCCTCACGACCAACGACACGGCTGCCATTGGGACGGCGTTGCACCGGCTTAACATGACCGGGGCCGACCTGGCGTTCGACAAGGACGCGGCGAAGCCGCGCTGGACGCTGCAGTGGGTCCGCGACACGCTGAAGGCGCCCCTGGAACTGCCGGCGGTCGGCGGCCGGATTCGCGCGGCGGCGACGGGCGAGACCGCCGGGGTGTGGCGGTTGGCGGCCGATTTATTGGAAGCGAAAACGGCCCAGGAAAGGCCGGTTCCGGCCGACGTTGAATTCTCCGCGTCCAATTCCCTCAACCCGCATCTGGCCGGGTTCGTCGCGGAGTTCGTCGACCAGGCCGCCGTGGCGCGGCAGGCCGTGGACAACGCCCTGGCCGGGGTGCCGCCGGCCAGGCGGAGCTATGTGGCCGCGTCCATCCTGTCGGGGCTCGTCATGGTCGAGGATCACCCGGAAGTCCTCCCGAACCTGGTGGCGGCGGGCATGGCGTCGGGCGACGTGGCGCGCGTGCTCGGCGAGGCGATCGACCTGGACCCGGAACCGGCCGCGTCGAATGTGCTCGACGCGGTCCTGGGCGTGGACATGGGCGAACTACTCCGGGGAGGGCAGGTGCTGCACGCGGCCGTGTTGCGACTGGCCGAACAAGCGCGTTCCGTGCGCGAGTGGCCGGCGGCGCCGGCGGTCTTCGGGACAGCGCTCGGCCGCCTCGTGATCGGGACCCCGGGGGCCGACCGGTACACGGAGCCGGCCGTGCTGATCCTCGACCCGGGCGGCGACGACGATTACGGGGGCGACACCGGCGTGGCCAACGGGTTGAAAGGCAACCCGCTGGCGGCGATCCTCGACCTGGGCGGGGACGACATCTACAACGGGACCGGCCTGTGCGGGGCCGGGTCGGCGCTCTTCGGTGTTTCGGTTTTGGTGGATGAAGACGGGAATGACGTGTACCGCGCCGCGACGGCCGGCCAGGGCGCGGCGGTGGGGGGGGCGGCGTGGGTCGAGGATCGCGCGGGCGACGACACCTACCGCGGCGGCGTGCTGTGCCAGGGGGCGGCCGTGGCCGGGCTGGGCGTGCTGGAAGACGCGGCCGGAAGCGACGTGTACGAGGTCGGCCTGGCGGGACAGGCCTACTCGGGCGTGCGGGGCGCCGGCTTGCTGATCGACCGCGCCGGCGACGATCGGTACCTGGCCGGAAGTCGCGACCGGGACTGGGGCCGGCACCCGGACCGTTACCTGTCGCTGTCCCAGGGTTTCTCGATCGGGGTGCGGCCGTTCTGCGGGGGTGGAGTCGCGGCACTGGTGGATCTGGACGGCAACGACACGTATGCCGCTGACATTTTTGGCCAGGGCGTGAGCTATTGGTACTCGGCGGGCTTCCTGCTGGATGCCGCCGGCAACGACACCTATCGCATGTTCCACTACGGGCAGGGCTCGGGCATCCACCTGAGCTTGGGCCTGCTATCGGACGAAGCGGGCGACGATTCGTATACCGGCGCGATTCTCGCGCAGGGCAATGCCCACGATTACGCCGTGGGCATGCTGATCGACCGCGGCGGCAACGACGTCTACACCGCCGATTCGGCGTCGCAGGGGCGGGCGCTCTACAACGCCTTCGCGCTGTTGCTCGACGGCGCCGGCAACGACGCCTACTTCGCCACCCACACCAACGAATGCCAGGGGCTGGGCCACGACGGCGGCCCGCGCGAATACGGCGACGTGGCGCTGTTGGTGGACGAGAGCGGCGCGGACCAATACTCGTGCGGGGCCTCCAACGCGGCGGCCACCCTGCGGCCTTGGTACGGCGTTGTCCTGGACATCGACCCGGCGCTGCCGCCCGAACGCCTGGCCGGCTCGGGCTTGCGCGCGATGAGCCACGCCGCCGAGGGCGCGAAGTTGCGCGAAGCGCTTTCTGCGGCAGCGACCCTGGACACCGCGCCCAGCGTGCGCGGCTACAGAAAGGCAGGTGGCTCGGCTGTAGCCGCGGGCGGTGACCGCGGTCTTGCGGCCGCGGCGCGGCTGGCTACCGAAAAGAAACCCGAGTACGCAGTCCCGAACCTGCAGTGGCCCGCCTTGTCCATCGAGCAAGTCCTGGTGCTGGCGCAACACCCCGGCAACCGCGTGAACGACCAGGCCATCCGGACGGATGCCGAGCAGGAATTAGCGTGGCGCGGGCCGGCGGCGCTGGAGGGAATGATGCGGTATGCGCATCTGGAGAATATTAACATTCAGTTGCGGACCCAGGGGCAGGTGGATTCGCTATCCGGAGCGGTCGCGGCTCCTATTCTGGCCCGGTTTCTCGACGATGTGCACCCGCGCACGCGCCGGCTGGCCGCCTACTACCTGGGGATGTACGCGCGGCCGGAGGCGGAGGTGGGTGGTGGAGGGGGTGACTCCGGTAGGGCGAGGGCCTCCGGCCCCGCCGGGGAAGCCGAGGACAAAGAGGCGCGGCAGGGATGCCGTCGCCCTACCCAGGATGGCAGAGTGTCGCTTGAGGCGATTCTCCTGCGTTTGCGAACGCTACTGGACGATGACGAGGCGGCGGGTGCGGCGATCAGGACTCTGGGCAAGTGGCGGGACCGCGAGTCCGTGGCGCGGATCGCGGGCTTTCTGGCAAACGTCAAGGAAACGCGCCGTGTGGCCGCCGCCAACGCGTTGCGCGACATTGGCGACCCCGCGGCCGTGCCGGCTTTGCTGTCAGCCCTGCGCGACCCGGTCTTCACGGTGAGGCTGACGGCGCAGCGGGCCTTGATCGCTTTGGGTGAGCCGGCCGAAAAAGCGGCGTTACAGGCTTGGCACGCTGCCGACCCGGCGACCCGGCGGCATTTGCTGGGGGTGCTGGCGGCAGGCGATTCGCGGGCGGCTTGGCGGGTCATCGATGCGGCGCGCCACGACCCCGACGACGGCGTCAGGATCGATGCGGCGATGCTGTGGCGCGAACGGTGAGGGGGGAGATGGTCATTGGTCATTGGAGCGCGCGAAGCACGATGTGGGGCGGATGTCCCCATCCGCCGGCGGCCCCCAAAGATCGGCCTTGCGATCCCGAACGGGGCGGGGATAATCCCCCCCAATGAGGAGCCCATCATGAACAGCATTCCCGTATTGCACGTTGAAGGCCGTTGTCTGGCGGAAGCCTATGAGAAGGCGCTGTGTGCGCTCAACGAGCGCGGCGGGCGTCTCAAGACCCAATATGACAAACCCGGCGATCCCGAAAGCCTTGATTCGACGATGAACATCACGGTCGTCGATCCGCTGGCGGAACCCATGATCCACAAAGCCTTCCCGGGGGGCATCGAGGATTTGCGCGAATACGTCATGGAGTTGCAGGGCGTCAAGGATCACTGGGTCAAGAACGTGAACGACCCGGCCGACACCCGCTGGGAATACACGTATCACGGCCGTTTGGCCGCCTACGGGGCCTGGCGCGAGAAGCGCGGAGCGTCGTCGGTCGAGGCCGGATTCTTCAAGATCGACCAGATCGAGGCCGTGATCGCCAAACTGGTCAGCCAGCCCTTCACGCGCCAGGCCCAGGCCATCACCTGGATGCCGACCCTCGACCTGGACTGCTACGACCCGCCGTGCCTGCAATCGTTGTGGTATCGCATACTGGAGGACGACCAGGGCGTCTGGTGGCTCAATGTGAACATCCGCTTCCGCAGCAACGACGCGTGGGGCGCCAACTTCATGAACATGTTCGGGTTCATCCTGTTCAACCGCGACATCGTCGCCGCAGAAATCGCCAAGCGGTCGGGGCGCACCGTCAAACTCGCACGCCTGAACTGGCAGGCCGATTCCTACCACATCTACGGCAAGGACATTGTCACGGCCCGGCAGCGGCTGTTCGACCGGTTGGGCACGACGTCGTTCGCCGATCGGACGTATGAGTTCACCGACCCCATGATCCAGGAAATCTACGCCGAGGCCGAAGCCACCGTCCGCGAGAAGATCCGGGTGACCGATGCGGGAAGATAGGCTGTAGACTGTAGGCTGAAGGCTGTAGGCAGGAAGCCATGCGGGATCATACGAGACTCAGGGCGTTTGAACTCGCCGACGAAGTGGTGCTCGGGATCTATCGCATCACGAAAGGGTTTCCCAAGGAAGAAGTGTACGGTCTGACTTCCCAGATGCGAAGGGCCGCGGTTTCCGTTACATCCAACCAATGCGCAGCGACTAGTAGCGTCCTCTCTTCCCATGCCTTCAGCCTATAGCCTTCAGCCTACAGCCTCCCCATGAAACTCCTCATCACCGCCGGCCCGACGCGCGAGTTCATCGACCCGGTGCGGTTCATCAGCAACCGTTCGTCCGGGAAGATGGGTTACGAGCTGGCGATCGCGGCCCGGCAGCGCGGCCATGATGTCGTGCTCGTGTCCGGGCCGGTTGCACTGCCTTGCCCGGTCGGCGTGCACCGGGTCCCCGTGGTCGCGGCCGACGACATGCTGGCGGCTGTACGCAAGCACCTGCCGGCGTGCGAGGTCCTGATCATGGCCGCCGCGGTGGCAGACTTCCGGCCGGCCGTGCGCCTGGCACAGAAATGGAAGAAAACGGTCCGTGAGCCGACGACCCTGGCCCTCGAACCCACGCCGGACATCCTGCTTACGATCCGGTCCGACAAGGGCGATCGCCTGTTCGTGGGGTTTGCCGCCGAGACGGAGCGCGTCGTGGAGTCGGCCCGCGGCAAGTGCGCAGCCAAGGGCATGGATCTGATCGTGGCCAACGACGTCACGCGGGCCGACGCCGGGTTCGACGTCGATACGAACGTCGTGACCCTGGTGGACGCAGCAGGCGTCGAGACCGCGTGGCCGTTGATGACCAAGGCCGAAGTGGCGGAGCGGCTGATCCGGTGGGTGGAGGAGAAGGGCAGGGAGCAGGGGGCAGGGGGCAGGGAGCAGGGGGCAGGTGCTGTGGCTTCGGATTCGTCTTCTGTAGCCGCGGGCGCTGACCGCGGCGAGGGAGGGGCGAGTGACGGGACAGGCGACCGGAACGCGGGCCTTGCCAATCGCACCGCGCCCAACGTGCGCGGCTACAGCAGCGGCGGCCGGGTGGAAACGCCCCCACCCGACGTCACCGAGCGGTTGGGGCGGCAGATGGCCTTCCTGCGCGAGATCGACAAGCTCAAATCGGTCTATCGCCGGACACTGCTCATGGACGGCTCGCGCTTCGAGAACGATGCCGAGCACTCCTGGCACCTGGCCGTCATGGCCATGCTGCTGGTCGAACACGCCAACACGACGGGCCTGGATATCGGCAAGGTGGTCCGCATGGTGCTGGCGCACGACCTGGTCGAGATCGACGCGGGCGACACCTACGTTTACGACACGGCGGGCAACGTCGGCAAGCTGGAGCGCGAGGCGCGGGCCGCCGACCGGATTTTCGGCCTGCTGCCCGGGGACCAAGCGGCGGAATTCCGGGCACTGTGGGACGAGTTCGAGACCCGCGAAACGCCGGAGGCCCGCTTTGCGGCGGCGCTCGACCGCGTTCAGCCGCTCCTGCACAACTTCGCGACGCAGGGGACGGTCTGGCGTCAGCACGGCATCACGAGCGGGCGGGTGGCCGACCGCAACCGCCACGTGGCGGACGGTTCCCGCGCGCTATGGACCTACGCCGAGGGCCTCATTCGCGAAGCCGTGGCCCGCGGCTACCTGGATCCCTGACGCCCCGGCTTGTACCCATTCCGGGAACAAATTCGCCGAGAAATAATTTGCTTGACGCGATATTCCCGCTATGCAAAAAAGGCCACGTTTAGGACCGAACTAAATAATGGGGACATCGCCGCGGCCCGCCACGGGGCGACGGTGCGGCAGGGGGGAGGGCGACCATGGGGTTCGAGTGGCTGGGGGACGACGGGTCGATGGAGCGATTACGTCAACTCGAAGGGGCATGCGGCGACACGAGCCGGGAGCTGTCGCAGTTGCAAAAGTCCGGCGCCGTGGATGACGGCGAATTTGAAGAGCTGTCCCGGCGGCTGGCGGCGGTCGCAGTGTGGGTCCGCGCGAGCCTGATCCACGGCGGCCCGTTGCAGCCGCCGGACGAACCGGAGAAGCCGGGCGCGGCGGGTGGGTGAAGTCGAGCAGCGAGTGAAGGGCGCAGGAACCATCAGGCTTGAATGTGGGAGGCGCGCTCCGCCGCGCCGATGGACCCCGGGCTGGACCAGTCGGGAACAAGATCGGCGCGACGGAGCGCGCCTCCCACATTGAGCCAGGCCAATGGGCACAAGATCGCGCAATGCCCATCGATGGAACTCAGGGCAGGGAGCGCGCCTCCCACATTGAGTTGGCGCAGGTATCCCTGTTGAACCGCCCCATGCCGCGCCGGTACCGGAAAAACGCTTTTCCAACCGCGGCCCGACCGGCATAATGGCTTCTTGCACCATCCCCTGACATTGGAGCGCGGCGCCGGATGACCTTTCCGCTGACCATGCTCTTCATGTTCCTCGTCTTCTGGCGGCCCCAGGAGTGGTTGATTCCATGGCTGTATGGCTGGCCGCTGCTCAATGCGATCGTCTACATCGCGGTGCTGTCGCTGGCGGCCGAAACAAGCCAGGGCTTGACGAAATTCTCCAAGACACCGGCCATCTGGCTGGCCATCGGCCTGTGGGTCGCCAGCATCATGTCGCACGTGGCCCACTTCTATTTCAAAGGCATGATGGACACGATTCCGGAAACCTTCAAACTGTGTTTCTTCACCCTCTTGCTGCTGGCGGTGATTGATCGTACCGGACGGGCCCGCATGGTCGTCATACTCCTGGTGGCGGCCGCGGTCATGATGTCCGTTCATGCGTTGATGCAGCAGAAGTACGGTTATGGATTCGGCGGTCAGGAGCCCATGTGGGATTTCAATCGGTCCACGGGAGAGCTGTATCGGCGCAGCCTGTTCGTGGGCATCTTCAGCGACCCGAACGATCTGGCCCAGTACCTTGCAGCGATGATCCCGCTGACGTTCGCCGTGCCGCGCCGGATGAACCTTCTATGGTTGGCGGTGTGTTGCGGACTGTCATGGTTAATGTATCAAGCGGTCCTCGCCACCGGCTCGCGCGGCGGACTCGTGGCGCTGAGCGCCGCCGCGGGGTGCATGGTGTTTCTGGTTTTGCCCGTCAAGTGGCTGCCCTACGCCGGGGCGCTCGCCTTGGCGGGTTATCTCGTCTTGTGCGCCATAGGGGGAAGCGTACTGCTGGACCAGTCCGCGCGGGAGCGGGTCGTCTTCTGGGGCTATGGAAACATGGCCTTCAAGCACAACCCCATCTTCGGGATCGGCTACGGGATGTTTACGGAACTCTACGAGGATCGTGCGGCCCACAACGCCTTCGTAACGTGCTATACGGAACTGGGCCTCTTCGGGTACTGGTTCTGGTTCAACCTGTTGCAGTTGGGGATGGTCGGCACGTGGCGGACGCGGATGGCCTTGCGGCGGCCGCGCACGGGGGAACAGGCCTACCTGCGCCGCCTGGCGGGCGTCAGCGTCGCCTCCCTGGCGGGGTTCGCTGCCGGCGGTTACTTCCTCAGCCGCGCGTTCATCTTCCCCTTTTTCTTCCTGTTCGGCTTGCTGAATACGATTCCCCTGATTGCGCAGCGCCTGCTGCCCGAGGAGCATGAGCTTCTCATCAAACCGCGTGACGTCTGGGTCTCGGGGACCATCGGCACACTCTTCAGCGTCTTGTACGTCTATTGGACGATTCTGATTCTCAACAAGGCCTATGGGGGCGGGTGAGCCGGAACGACGGCAGCACCTGGTCCTTTCATCCAGCGCGGTCTCTTTCATGATGCCGACATGCTGCTATTCCGAACACCATCCAGATGGCCAGTTCCGGCGTATGATCGGGATGGTTTGGGCGCTTGCGTCCCTGGGCGTTCTCGTGGTGCTGGCGAGTTACGAACTGGCTCAGCGCCGGTTCCTGGTGCGGTGCCGCTGGCACTTTGCGTGACCGGCTATGCCTGGCCGTGGACTGTCGGCATCTCCGGCTAGTTGATCTCCCGATGGCCTTGGGGGCCGCCACGGTGATTGCCTTGTTATTCACCCTGGCCTGTCTTCCCTGGCAGCAAATGAGGAAGCAGGGGGTGCCCACGAGTTGCGCCAGAATAAAAGGTTACCGAAGGGCGGGTGAGCTGGGTGATGGTTGCGCCATAATTGGTGTTACCGAAGCTGGCTGAGGATTGCGTGTCGTTTGGCGTCGATGAGGGTACGCAGTTTGTAGGGGTCGAGGTT
>CAITUY010000048.1 GCA_903895695.1 uncultured bacterium | reverse complement strand
CGAACCTGGCATCAAGGTGACCGACGCCGAATTGGCCGCCGTCCGTATCAAGAAGAACAACTTCCATGGCGATTGGAACTATGCCATTCGTTCGAAATGATCCTCAATACTTGCTCAACTTATTTATGCGCGACGCCTAAGGGACCCAAGGAACTGGTTGGTCGTCCAGCCCGTGAAGGCGATGCGCCCGCCGCCGCCCCCGCCCGAGTTCCCGCTCCCGGTTCCGTAACCTTTGGCCTGGATCGAACCCGTCCCGGTAAACATGGGGCTGACGAAGTACACCCCGCCACCGGATCCGCCTCCACCCTGGTCGCCGTCCCCGACTTGGCCACCGTTGGCCGTGACAGAGCCGTTCAGAATAACGGGGCCTGTGCTGCACTCGACCCAAAGCAGTCCGCCACCAGGGCCGCCGATCGTCCCGCCGCCACCTGCGCCGCTGCCGCAGGCCGCCGGGGCGTTCGCGAATCCGTACGTTTGACCTACGCTCGCAATGTCGCTTCCGGCCCCACCTTTGCCCCCGTAGCCCGCGCCGCTGCCCCGATCACTGCTGGAGTAACCGTGCCCCGGCCCGTAGCCATTGCTGGGCGACTTGGCCCCGGCGTAGCCCTTCTGATCGGCGTTAACGGTCGCCCCCTGCACCAGGGTGAAACTGCCGACGGCAAACTTGATCGACCCGCCGTTCGTCGTATCGGAGTAAGGATACACGGTGCAGTTCGTGGCGATCGTGACATTGCCCGTGACGGCCACCAGGCAACCGTAGGGGGTTGTCCCATTGGTGGGCGGACTGTAGATCGTCAACACACTCGTATTGGTCAACAGCAGGTTGCCGACAATCAGCGACGGACTCTGCCGAACGGTCAACGTGCTTGACTGCATCAGGGTAAGATTATTCGTCACAGTCAGCAGGAATCCGATCGCGAACCGCAGGTTTGCATTGCTGACCGTCAGGCTACTCGGCGACCAGGATGTGGCGCTGGGGAAGACGAACTCGCCGGAGTGAGGCATGAACGGGCTCAGGATAGTCGTGTCCGGGAACCAGAGACTTCCAAGATCGCCGATGTTACCAGGGGTGTTGTTGTCAGCGCTTCCCCCCGCCACGGAAAATACGATGAGTGGCTGCGGCGTCTGCGCCGCACTATTATAGTTCACGGCAATCCGTCCGCCGCCGCCCCCGCCGTTCCAGCCGCCGAGCGCCTGCACGGAACCCGTTCCGCTAATCGTGCTGCAGCCTATATAGATACCGCCGCCCGAGCCGGACGCCCCTTGATCCCCGCCGCCGGTATTGCCGTTGGCCAGGATTGAGCCGCCGCTGAGGATGACGTTGGTCGCCTGGATCCAAATGGCCCCGCCGCCGTTGCCGCCGACGTGACCGCCGCCGCCGCCGCCGCTGCCGGGCTGGATGGGTTGGCTCGCACTACCGTACGTACCCCCAGGCGCCGCTCCCGAGTTTGCTCCGACGCCGCCGTAGCCGGCGCCGCCGCCGCGGCTGCTGATCGATGAACCTCCGCCCGGCCCCAACCCCACGGGGGTGGCGGTTCCGAATTGTCCCCCGGAAAAACCGAGGTAGTTCGCGTTGATCGCACCGCCCGCGTTCACCGTGAGATTCGCGCACATGATGTAAACGCGGTTGGTGTTGGCCGGCGCTCCGTTCGTAGCGCACTGCGCATGCTGCAGTGTGCCGCCGTTCTGAATGGTGAGGGTGTCCGCCAGCAGCAGCGTGTTCCAGTTGGTAAAGGTCAACGTGGAGTTGGTGATGGCGAAATAGGCCAGATGGGGCGTCGAGTTGGTGAGAAGCACCGCTCCGCTGGTAACGAACACGGCGTCGCCATCGGACGGGAGTATTCCGCTGGACCAGTAACTGGTGTTCGTCCAATCGCCTGTGCCGCTCCACACCCGCTTCCCATAGTCGGCAATGGTCACCGTATCGCTGCTCTGTGACCCGATGATGTACGGGCCGGCCGCCAGCGTCGCCTGGACGGTTTGTGATCCGGCGGAAAACTGAGTCCAATTCGGGGTGACAGGGATGGTCGCACTGGCCTGGCCGTCGGGAATGGTGACCGAGCCGCCGAGCAGCGCGTAGTCCACGCCGTTGCTCGCCGTCCCGCCCACCGTGTAGTTGACGACCAAGTTCCCGTTCGTGGCCGTGGCGGGCCGGGACACGGTGAACGCACCCGACACGGGGCCGGCTTCCGACGCATTGGGCGTTGTCGCGACAATGGAAACCTGCCCCGGCAGAAAGACGGACGAGGGCGAGGCCCAGTTCGTGCCCGCCGAATTCGCCAGGCAGAAAGTATAGTAATAGGTGATATTGGAGGACAGCCCGGCCACGTTCGTCGTCAGCACGCCGAGCGGCTGATAATCGGGAAACTGGTTCGTATTACCCCAGGCGGACGCGACAGTACCGCCATCGCTCGTGCCCCAGTAGACAAAGACCGATGATGGTAATCCGTTCGTGGAAACCAGATTCCCGCTGAGGGTCGCTGAGGTCAGCGTCACGTTCGAGACGGCCAGGTTGGCGATTGTCGAAGCATACCTCACAATCACGATGCCGGAACCACCGGAGCCGCCGGTCAGCATAGTACTGTAGCGAGACGCACCGCCCCCGCCGCCGCCTGTATTGACCACTCCATTCGAGCCATAGTTACTTACAGCTCGGGCACCACCATTTCCGCCCCCGCCATTTCCGCCTTGCCCTTCAGGTCCGGCATTATTGTAAACGCCGCCTCCACCTCCACCCGCGAACCATCCGGCAGGGAAGCCGCCGACCGTGGCAAACTGTGGGAGATTCGTCCCGCTGCCACCATTGCCTCCGTTGGTTGCTGTCCCGGGTACGCCATTTGACCGTGCACCGCCGCCACCACCACCCGGATAAGCTGTTCCTGTCGGGCCTCCATTGCCACCGGCGTTCCCTTGAGTGTTCGTTCCCGCTGCTCCATTCGCGCCCGAATACCCACCGCCGCCTGATCCGCCAGGTGTCGCCGCGGAGCTGTTGTTCCATCCGCCGCCGCCACCGCCACCGTATGCGATCAAGGTTCCGAATACGGAGTTCGATCCGCGAAAACCAACGATGCCGATCGGACCGCCCACGCCGCCGGCGCCGACAGTCACCGTGTAGGGTCCTGCCGTAACCGCCAGACTTTGGGTGTAGATCAATCCGCCCGCGCCGCCACCGCCGCCGATGTCACCTCCACCGCCCCCACCGCCCGCCACAACCAGCACATCGACGTTGCCGGCTATCGCGACGGTGAAGTTGGTCGTTCCGGCGTTGGTGAACGTGTGGATCACGTAGGTGCCAGTGTTGACCATGTTGCCGCCGGTCGCGACAACGGCGGAAGCCGTTCGCGCCGCGGATACGAGCAAAACCCCACCGACAAACGCCACGAACAGTCGCACGATCTTCTTCATGCTGCCCCCTTGTTTCCGCATTCTCAATCGCCCGCTGACCAGTCCAAAGGCCGTGAAAGCCGCAACCACATTCCATGCAAGCACTTTATGGACATATCAGTATACAGAGAACGGCGAGGAAACGCATCATGAATTTCACAAAATGGGGCCGAAAAAGGGGATCTCAACCCAAAACCATAAAGTCGTCGCCGGCCGGAGCGAGACCTAGGCGCAATCCTTGCTCTATTTTGCGGCGTGCGCGCCTTGGTACTGGACACCCGCCACCGGCAAACCGTCCCCGTCGGTCACCCGGAAGTAGAGCCGCCACGATTCGTAGCCGTGGGACATCTTGATCAAGACCGGGTTCGTGCCCTTCTTCAGGTGCACCGGCGTCCAATCCTGGTCGCGATACGCCAGCCGCCAGCCGCGATTGTAGACCAGCCGTTCGCCGTTGATCCACACACCGAGGCGCTCGTCACTGCCGGTGCGCAGGCAGACCGTCCGGTCGGCGTCCGACACGAGGGAAGCCGCGAGATAGGCGATGACTCCGCGCGCAGGCTCAAAGTGCTCGACCAGGGACAACGGCTGTTCCGACAGGGCCGGCTGCCCTTCAGCCAGGATCGCCCGCCACTTCACCGGCGTGGCCACGAAGCCGTTGGTTCCCTGCGCAACGCCTTGGTATGAGGCCTTGAGATCCAGTCCTTTTTCCGGGCCGAAATCCTTCAATTGGAAATTCGAACCGGCGAAGTCGGCGTTGTCAAAGGGACCGACGGCATACCAGTCCTGGAAGAAGGCCGGCATCGCTTCGGTATCCGTCTTGGTCCAGAGCGCATCGGCGGCCAGGAGCCGGTCCGCGATCGCCTCGCCCCGGACTCCGTCCCGCAACGGGACGAACCAACCCTTGCGGCCACTCAGTTCGACGCGCCCCGGCTTTCCAGCCGGCTGATCGTTCAGGACCACGCTGGGCGCGTCACTGAAGCCCTCCAGCACCAGGGCCTGGGCCAAGTCCATCCGCTGTTCCTGCCCCGGCTTGAGACGGTAGTCGATCCACAGCTTGTTTTCCTGGGGACGCGCCCTGACGCGCAGGAGCCCCACACGCCCATCGGCCCGGACCTTGGCCCCGCCCGGCAGCGTCAACCGCCAGAAGATGGGGTCGGGCAAGGGATTGTACCCCGTGTACGTGCCGCTCTTGGTTTCGGCCAGGAGGTACGTGCGATGGTTCTTCTCCGACTCCACCACGGCGCCCGCCTTCTCGATCCGACCGCCCAGGCCCTGCACGCTCCACGGCGAGTCGCGCTGAATGCTCAGCGGATAGCCGTAGTCCTCGCGACCGTTGACGCGGATGTATCGGGGGCCGGCATCGCCACCATACATGGTGCTGTCCACATCCCAAACCCGGTAGCCCATTTCGAGCGTGTCATTACCGCTTCGGTAAGCCATATCGTAGCAGCGCTTGGCCGCATTCCACGTGGAATCAAGTTTGGCCTCTGCCACGTGCTTGCGGAAGCGGTCGAACGAGCCATACTCGGTTTCGTCGCCGACCTCGACGACAAAGCCTGCTGTCGCCCGACGATCTTTGCCGCTGTAGAGATCGTCGAGGTTCAACCCCTTCGAATTCCGGTAGACAAAGGCGTAAACGTAGATGACCGGCCATTCGTAGGCCACTTCGATGGGCTGGTCACGATCCAGGGGATCCAGCACCACCGGCCGAATCGCGGTGTAGCTGACCCCATCTTTGACGCAGATCGTCTCGCCTTCCTTCGCAAACACCGAGTTGGTGCCGCTGACCAGGTATTTATCCCACTGGAACTTCGGATCCGGATTGGCGGGTGACGCATAGCCGGAAAGCTGGTCCACCTTGCGATTGCCGATCCAGACTTCGCGTTTCGAAACATCGCCGAAGGAGGTGATCGTGATCGCAGCGCCGGCAGCGTTCACCGACTTGGGGTTGTAGTTTGGATCCTTGGCGCGCCAGCCGCCGGCGTAATCCGGATTCGGCAGCGAGGTCATATTATTCCGTGGCGGCTCGCTGGCCATCGCCAGGATCTTGCCCCCCTGCTGCACCGCGGCCACCTGGATCATCGCCTGCGCAAACACGCCGTTGACGGTGTAATTCATCTGGAGCGTGGAAAGCTGTTCCATGTTCGTCACCACGCCGGCGTCGCGTCGCCATTGGGCCGTGACCGGCGTGACCGGGTTGAGTCCGTGTTGCTCCGTGCGTGACCCGAGCGCGTAGTGGTGGCCGAGCGATTGCACGTGCCAGCCAGCCGGCCCGTTATCGGGCGAGAAATGCAACCACCGCGCGTAAGTCGTCCACGGCAGCGGCTTGTCGTCCACGATGTTCGCCCACTCCTCCGGCCCCCAAGGCATGAGCAGCGCATAGCGGGCCGGCGGCCCTTCCTGGCCGAAAACCGGAAGGTGATGGATATCCGCGCCCGGCTTTTTCATATCAAGATCGATCAATGCCCCCTGGCGCGAAAGCGAGTGAACCGCGTGGTAGGGTCCATCCTGAAGAAGCAACTGATACTTCAGTTCCCCGCGGCCCATCGGATAGGTCAACCGCCGGAGGCCGGGATGAAAGACACTGATCAATTGTTCGACCTGCCGGTCGCGGGCGATCTCGCCCGCCAGCCGTCCAAACGGATCATCCGCGTATTTCGCGATGATCCCGAGTCCCGCCACCGACAGCGCCTGATAATAGGTGTCGCCCACTTCCTGATTGGCGCCCCCATAGAACCCCCAGTTGCGGAGCACCAAGTTTTCGATGCCGTAGAGGGCATCGGCCTTGACATAGGGCGCGTTGAGAAAGTCGCCGGCCAGGGTGCAACCCGCGATAGAGTTGATGCTGAAGTTTTGCGTGCCGACACTGCGCGGGTACGAGCGAAAATAGGAGCGCATCCGGGGGTTCTCAATATCCTCCACTTCCGGATGCATCCAGCCGGTCCAAAACACTTTTTCATAATCCATCACTGCCGGCGGGAAGAAATCGCCCAATGCCCGCGGCGCCAGAATGAGATCGCTCGTGAGATGGCCTTCCCACGTATGCGGCGGTTCGAGAAGCAATGAGGACATGGCACGGAAGAACTTGTTCGTGTCGCCGTTGATCAGACCGTCGGCATTGAACCGGCCAAGGTTCCAACCCCAGATGCCGACCAATTCGTTCCGGCGGGTCCACATCCAGTCCGGCATGTCCGCCGGCTTGGTGTTGAAACGTTGCATTTTGACGGCCCAATCATCCGGCAGACGCATAGCCGGGCGTCCCTCGGGTTTGGCCTTCAACCCGGCAGCCAGCGACTCGAAGTCCAGAGGGGGCGGAAGTGTTGCGGCCTCGGCCTTCGTGGCTTTGCGGAAGGCCACGCGCAGCGACGGCGGATGAACCCAGATCTTCATGTAACCTGTGCCGACACGCCAGGAATAGACATCGAACCAGCCGCCTTCCTGGCTGTTATACTTGTCATCGACGAGTTCAAGTTTCTGCACGGCAAAGCCCTGTTGCTCCAGCGCGCGCAGGCGGGCGCCCAGGTCGCGGCCATAGAGTGGATCCGAAAGCGCCGCGGTGACATCGAGCGCCGCCTGGGGGCTCTTGGCGTGCAGCGGAAGGGGACCGCAAACCGCGGCCAGGCGGTCCTTACCGTCCGACCAGCCGCAAATCTTGTCCCAGAAACCGGCGTTCTTGATGAACGCATTGGCGGTTGGCAGGTTGTTGGAGTCGGCGGCACTCCACGGTTTCAAGACTCCGCGCGCAAGGGCCGACCATTCGCCGGGATTCTTGGTGTATTCTCCCTCGGCTCCCCAGCCATGCCGTCCACGCTCTGGACCGGCACCCTCCTGCTTCGCCCACTCCAGCACCAGTTCCGCCTTTTCGATCGCGTAACCTTCAGTCAATTTGGCGTGAATGGCTTCGGCGGCGCCCGGAAAACGCACCAGCATCGGCCGGATCGCATCGAAATACCGTTCGCCCGGAAAGCCCTTATCCCAGTTTGCCGGATCCAGAACCGCGGTCTCGACGTTGGTGATCGTGACCACCGGGAGGTCGACAGGCGCGGCCACCGCCGAGGTTGCAAGGAGTACACCGAAAGCGAGCATACGTTTGGCTGATATCATATTTCTCTCTCCATTTCGCCAGGCAGGTAATGCCCTACATGACTGTAAACACCGTACCGGGAGGTGTGAGAACGCCCCAGAAGATCGTGCCGTTCCCCGCGCCGTTGCATAGGACTGAACCGCCGAACCGTTGGTATATCCCCGTCCCCCTATCGGATACTCCCCAGACATGAGTGCAACCCGGCTCGGCGAGTCCCCCGCTCACAAAGGCACTATGATAGTTCAATAGCGACCTTACTGCCCTTAACAATGTCACCAAACGTTAGCACGATAACACCTTCCGTAGACTGCACCGGCGGAGAGTCGCCCGGCCAGGCGGCCGAAGGCCTTCACCGATCTGCCGGCGGCGGCGTTTCAGCGGTACCCTGCCGACGGCGCGCCCGGTCGCGAGTGCCGCGGTATTGCGAGGCCGTCATGCCCATGATCTTGCGGAACTGCCGGGCGAAGTAGTTGCTGTCGGAGAACCCGACGTCAAAGGCAATCTCCTTGAGGGGACGCGACGTGTCGGCCGCCCGTTCGCAGGCCTTGCGGATCCGCAGGTGGATGAGGTAGTCGATCGGCGTCATATCTGTGGCCTGCTTGAAGACGCGGATCAAGGTGTTCGCGGACATGTTCGCCCGGGCCGCGAGATCGGCCAAGGCGATGCGGTCGGCGTAATGGGTCTCCATGAAGTCAATGGTCGACGCCACGCCGGGGTTCTGACCCACCGCCTGTTTCTCGCCCCAGCCCGAACTGGCCCGCGAAAGCTCGACCACCAACTGCAGGAAGAATCCCGTGACGAGCGCCTCGTAGCCCGGCCGCTTGGTCATCCACTCCTTCTCCATGCGCCGCAGTAAATCGGAAATCGGCCCGAGTTCCTCCGGCTTAAGCCGAAAATACTCCCGGATGCCTTTCTGCCGCCGGGATCGCGCGTCGAATCGGAATAACGCGCCATACCCCGGCAGTCGGCCCAGCAATCCCGCGTAGGGAGCCAGGACGCCCGGCCGGAAGGCAATGTTGCAGATCTCGAACTTGCGGGTGTCCCTGTAGCCATGGGACGTGTCGCCCAACACCGTGAAAACGTCGCCGGGCTGTAGCGGATACTCGGCGCTATCCTCAAGGTGGACGGCCTGGCCGCCGAGCACGATCACGATTTCGGAGAAGTCGTGCCGGTGGACAGAAAGCGAGCGGCGGTGCATCATGCCATGCAGCACATGAATGAAGGGCGGACGATTCAGGAACGCCTTTCGGAGCCCAATGTGTTCAATACCGGATATGCTCATGAGGCGAGAAATCGTGCTATAACATGATGATATAATCAAGGTTGGAAATCCCGGCATCCGATATTGTTCCCGCTTTCTTGGAGCCGGGGTGCCTGAGCGCCCATCCGAAAACCTATCTGCCGCTTGTTGGAGCGGCGCGGCTTCCCGCGCCGACCTGCCCTGAGCGCCATCGAAGGGCCGGAGCCGGAAGCGGCTCCGCTCCATGCGGCAAACAGGTTTTCGTACAGGTTCTGAGATCGAAAAAAGGAGATTGTGCCATGCCTGACCGTATTCAAGAACCGGCCGCGTCCAAACGATTGCGTTATGCCCAGCCGAACCGCGGCCTGCTCGCGGAACTCCCCGAGGAACGGATGTCCGACCGCCATCTGCGGGTACGGTGCGATCCTGTCTGGCGCTGCGGCACGAACAACTTCGAGCGCGAAGGGTCGGTGCTCGACTGGCGCAAGGGCCTGCCCATCGGCAACGGCGACATCGGCGCCGCCATTCACGGTTACCCCGACAACTACACCTTCCACATCGCCAAGAACGACGTCTGGTGGGACAACCTTCCCGGCGTCGACCCCTACCCGTCCATGGGTTTCGCCGAACTCCGCCAGCGCGTGGCCGCCGGCGACCCGGCCGTCAAGCACGACATCCGTCAGACGGCCGAAACCGGCGTCAAACCCGAGCCCGTCCCGACTTCCTGCGCGCGGCTGACCCTGCAACTGTGCCGCGCCGGCACGTTCTACAACGTGAAGGAATACCTGAACATGATGAACGCCACCGCTTCCACCGAATTCTGCGTTTCGCAGAACGGCGTGGATGGCGGCGCGTTCTGGATCCAGTCGGCCGTTTCCCGGCTCGAGGAAGTTCTCGTGGTCAAGTTGCGGCCGGCCGGCAGCAACATGGGGCGGCTGCGGTTCGAACTGTCCCGCGATCCGATCGAACTGAACGACCGGGCTCGGACCCATGGCTGGCAAACCGAGGCGCAACTCGACACGCAGTTCGTCCCGAAGGCGGAAACCGATGGAAGGCTGTGCTGGTTCACCATGCCGCTGTCCGGCGGCGACCATTACACGGTCATGCTGGGCAGCAGCATTGAGAACATGCAGATCGATGTTATCGGGCCCGACCTGGTCGGCCGTGCCCGGCCGCAGGACGGCGAACTGGCGCTCTTCGTGACCGTGGTGAGCAGTCATGATGCAACCGACACCGTGGCCGAGGCGCGCCAACGCATCGAACGGGCCCTGGCGATCGGCTGCGGCACCGTCTGGAGCGAACACTGCAGTTGGTGGGACCGGTACTGGAAGCGGTCGTGGGTCTCGCTGCCCAAGGGCATGTCCGAGCGCTCCTGGTATTGGGGCCTCTACAAGGCCGGCTCGGCGCGCCGGCCCGGCAAGGTCTGCCCGGGCTACGGCGCGCCCTGGCGCGCGGGCAACTTCCTGAACTGGGGCAGCTTCACGCTCGGTTACGAGGAGACGAAGTACAACCTCGGCCTGATGCCGACCAACCACGCCGAACTGCTCGAGCCGTGGATCGCCGTCGTGCGCCGCACGCTGGAGAAGTCGCGCGCTTCGTCACAGCGGTTCTACGGCAGGCCCGGCGGCGTCCCCTTCGGCATGAGCTGGACGGGCGAACCGGTCTCGCATGTCGGCCTCTACAACTCGACGCCCCTGTGCGTTTACACCGCCGGCGAAGCCGTCAAGTGCGCCTGGGACTACTATGCCTTCACCGGCGACCTGGATTTCCTGCGTCGCGTCGGCTATCCGCTGCTGAAGGAGGTCGCGCTGTTCTACCGGGCGTACCTGCAGGAGGACGAACAGGGTCACCTGGTCATCTTCCCTTCCCGCTACAACGAACATGACACGTGGTGCGAGGCGCTCGACGATTTCATGCGCAACGGCATCCTGGATCTCGTGATGTTCCGGCATGTGCTCCGGAATGCCGCCACGGCCGCCGTCCTCCTTGGCGTGGACCCCGAACTGGCGGCCGACTGGTCGGCCGCGCGGGAGCGGCTGGCGCCCTACCCCACCTGGCCGGACGGCTCGTGGAAACCAGCGGAGGACTATATCGACCGCGGTAACTTCATCATGCTCGGACGACCGGAACTCTTCGAGCTTTGGCCGGTGAGCGTCGGCGAGGAAATCGACGCCTGGCATGGCACCGAACCTGAGCGCCGCGCGGCCCAGGCGACGTACCAGAAGTGGCTGGGCCATCATCCACTGAGCACTTGGGACCGCTGTTTCCCGTTCATCGCCGCGGCTCGCATGGGTGACCGCGACTTTGCCGCCAAAATTCTCGCGCATCTGCAAACCATACCGGAAGCCGGCAATATCGAGCGGTCCGACCCGCCCGATGTCAGCGGCGCGACAGACGGGCATTCCGGGTTCGCGGTCGATGCCGGCTCCGCCTTCCCGGCCGAGGTGGTGACCGAATTCCTGCTCCAATCCCACGCCGGCGATATCCGCCTCTTCCCTGCCACGCCGCTCGCCGGCCACTATGCGTTCCATTCGCTCCGCGCCCGCGGCGCCTTCCTGGTGAGCAGCGAATTCCGCGACGGGAAAGTACCCTATGCGCTGATCCAGAGCCTGCGCGGCAATCGCTGCCGGGTTGTCAATCCATTCGGTCAAACCCGGGTTCGCGTCCGCGATCTGGATACCGGCAAGATTCTGCTGGAACAAGACGTGACGGCCGATGCGCTTGTCGAGTTTTCTTCGGAAATCGGTCATACCGTTGTCTTGGAGCAATCCGCCTGTCCGCTCGAAGACGTTCCAGTTGTGCAACTGAGATAGATCATGAAGCAAACGGCCACACCGCCCTTGGAGCATGCGCAACCCAACCGGGGGCTGCTCACCGACTTGCCGGAAGAAGTCATGACCCAACGCCATCTCCGGGTCAAATGCGACCCGGTCAGGCGGTGTGGCACCAACAACTTTGAGCGCGAGGGATCCGTCCTCGATTGGCGCAAAGGCTTGCCCATTGGCAATGGCGATTTCGGTGCCGCCGTTCACGGCTACCCCGACAACTACAGTTTTCACATCGCCAAGAATGATGTCTGGTGGGAAAACGTGGAAGGCATGGATCCGTACCCGACCATGTCGTTTGCCGAGCTGCGCCAACGGGTCGCCGCCGGGGATGCGTCGGTCAAACATGACATTCGGCGCACTACCGCGGAACGGCTGACCGCCGAGCCAACGCCGACCGGCTGTGCACGGTTGAGCCTGCAACTGTGTCGGGCCGGAACCTTCTACAACGTCAAAGAATACCTGAACATGATGAATGCCACGGCGTCCACCGAGTTCTGCGTCTCGCAGAACGGTGTGGACGGTGGCCCGTTTTGGATCCAATCCTTTGTCTCGCGCCTGGAAGAGGTGCTGGTGATCCGGTTGCGTCCGCCGCAGTCGCTCGGCGAAGTCCGGTTCGAGCTTGGGCGCGACGCGATGGAACCGACGGGGCCCGATCTGCAGTCCATGACCCGGGAGGCGTTCGACGCGAAGTATCAACCGCGCGCCGCCGTCGACGGAGCGTTGGGCTGGTTTACCATGCCGTTGTCCGGGGGTGATTCGTACACGGTGATGATGGCGAGTGACAGCCCGGCGCTGCAACTGCTGGCGAATCGTGGCGATATTCGCGGGCGCGGCCGGCCGGCCGCCGGACCGGTGACGTTGTTTGTGACCGTGGTCAGCTCGCACGACGCGGCGGACACCGTGGCCGAAGCACGGCGCCGGATCACGCACGCCCGGGCGGTAGGCTTTGACACCCTCTGCGGCGAACACGGCACGTGGTGGTCGCGGTTCTGGCGCAGGTCCTGGGTGGCACTGCCGCCGGGACTGTCCGAGCGCGCGTGGTATTGGGGTTTGTACAAAGCCGGCAGCGCACGCCGGCCCGGCAAGGTTTGTCCCGGATACGGCGCGCCGTGGCGCAAGGGAAGCTATCTCAACTGGGGAGTCTTCTGCCTCAATTACGAGGAGTCGAAGCTCAACCAGGGCATGCTCCCGACGAATCACGCGGAATTGCTGGAACCCTGGATCGCGGTGGTTCGCCGCGCAGCGGAACGGCTTCAGCGCACCACTAAACGATTCTACGGGCTGCCGGGGGTTTGTTTTCCGCACGCCATCACCTGGACCGGCGAGCCGACCGGCAGCGCTTCGCCGCTTTACAACTCGACCACGCTGAGCGTCAACACCACGGGCGAAGCCGTGAAGTGTGCGTGGGACTACTACGACTATACCGGTGACCTCGACTTTCTGCGGCGCGTCGGCTATCCGTTGCTCAAGGCGGCGGCCTTGTTCTATCGGGCCTACCTTCAGGAAGACGAACAAGGCCCTTCGACGAATTCGGCAGGCTCACCGCCAGCCGGCTCAGGGCAAGGCCATCTCGCGATTTTCCCCTCGCGGTACAACGAGTACGACAGTTGGTGCGAGGCCCTGGACGATTTCATGCGCAACAGCGTGTCCGATCTGGCCATGTTCCGCTTCGTGTTGATGCACGCGGCCCGGGCCGCCGGCGTGCTCGACATGGATCCGGACCTGGCTGCTGACTGGAACGCGGCAGCCGCTCGCCTGCCCGAATACGCCACTTGGCCGGATGGCAGCGTCAAACCATCCGCTGACTGGATCGAACGCGGGTTCAATCCTTTTGGCGCGCCGGAAGTTATGGACCTCTGGCCGGTCAGTGCCACCGGCGAAGTGGATGCCTGGCATGGTTCCGAAACGCGCCGGGCCATATTCTGCACCACCTACAAGAAACTGCTGGGCACCGACCCGACCAACACCTGGGACCGATGCTTTCCCTTTATTGCCGCCGCGCGCATGGGCGACCGCGACTATGCCGCCAAAATCCTGGCCTTTTTGCAGAAACTCCCGGAAGCCGGCAACATCAACCGTGGCGATCCGCCCGACGCCGGCGACAAGGACGGCCATTCACCGTTTGTGGTGGATGCCGGCTCGGCCTTCCCAGCCGAGGTGGTGACCGAATTCCTGCTCCAGTCCCATGCCGACGATATTCGGCTGTTCCCCGCGGCGCCGCTGACCGGCCACTACGCCTTCCATTCGCTCCGCGCCCGCGGCGCCTTCCTGGTGAGCAGCGAGTTCCGCGACGGAAGCGTTCCCTATGCGCTGGTTCAGAGTCTGCGCGGCAATCGCTGCCGGGTGGTGAATCCGTTTGGAGCAACCGCGGTGCGCGTCCGCAATTTGGACACGGCAGCTGTTGTGTTGGATCGCGCGGCGGGTGTTGATGAGATTCTTGAATTCGACACCACGCCCGGCCATCTCTACGTGCTGGAGCGCAGCGATTGTCCGCTGGAGAGTGTTCCGGTAGTTGCGCTCGCGTGAACGTTCGCCCCATGACGGATTACCGATTGCTTTACCTGCGGACGTTGTTGGATGCCGAATTGAAGGCCAATGGGGGTACGCCGAACGACCGCTGCCAGAAGGCATTTGCGGAGTTGATCGACATCTATCATGCCCAGCATGCCAATCCGGCCATCCGCCCGCCGCTTGAGCAAGTGCCGGCATCCAGTTGAGGTACCGAATCTTAAATACCGCGCCGACAGCGGTAACACAGGGATACGTCACGATCACGATTGTCGGTGCTGTTGTACCCCTCCACCACTCAACCCACGCTCCCGCCGATGCCTCTTCACCGGCGCAAGGCCCGCTTCAAACAGCGTCACTAACGCAGGAATCATGCTCCCCACGGTCGGCTTTGCTCCTTTACCGGCCAATAAGGGCGGATCGCCTTAATCTCTTTCTTATTTCGTTAGGATTTCGTTCCTGGCCGGGATCAGATATCCCGGTCTATCTCGTTCCCTGTTGCGGTGTGGACTCCGGCAGGGGAACGTCGAGG